>LUZN01000080.1 GCA_001603665.1 Bacteroidales bacterium Bact_22 | reverse complement strand
GTTTTTTTTGTCGCTTTAGCGGCTATTTTTGTCATTTCATGTAACAGCAAACCCGAAAATCCGAACTCTCCGGAGGTCAACATAAACTTCACCATCTACCCCAACACGCTTGAGTACCAAGAGCTTAACGCCGTGGGCGGATGGATGTACGTCACCGCGCCACTGCCGAGCTACGGCATCATCATCTATAGATACAATATCGACGAATTCAGAGCCTACGAACGGCTGTCGCCAAACGACCCGTATGCCTGTCCCGACAACCGTCTTTATGTGGATCTGCCGTACGTCGTCGACTCCTGCCTCAACTACAAATACTCTATTCTCGACGGCAGCATAATCGAAGGTTCGGGATACCCGCTGATACAATATTTCACGCAGTTCGACGGCTCGGCTTTGAGGGTTTACAATTAGACCAGATTTATCAAAAAAAAGAGACGTTTCGGGAAACGTCTCTACAAGTATTTAATATCTGTAAATATCAGCTTTATAAGGTCCTTCGATAGGTACGCCTATGTAGTCGGCTTGCTTCTGCGTGAGCTTGGTAAGCTTCACCCCTATTTTCTCGAGATGCAATCTCGCCACCTCCTCGTCGAGGTACTTCGGCAGACAGTAGACGTCGACCGGATAGGTGCCGCGTTTGGCCCAGAGGTCCATCTGCGCCAAGGTCTGGTTGGTGAACGAGTTGCTCATCACGAAGCTGGCGTGACCCGTGGCGCATCCGAGGTTCACCAGACGGCCTTCAGCCAGGATGAAGATGGCTTTTCCGTCGGGTTTCACGAACTTGTCGACCTGCGGTTTTATGTTGATTTTCTTGACACCTTTGTAGTTTTCCAAGGCGTTGACCTGAATCTCGTTGTCGAAGTGACCGATGTTGCAGACGATGGCCTGATCTTTCATCTGGAGCATGTGCTCGAGTGTGATGACGTCGCAGTTGCCGGTGCATGTGACGAAGATGTTACCTTCCTTCACAGCCTCTTCCATGGTGGTGACTTCGTAGCCTTCCATGGCGGCCTGCAGAGCGCATATCGGGTCGATCTCGGTGACGAGCACGCGGGCGCCGTAGGAGCGCATCGACTGTGCACAGCCTTTACCCACGTCGCCGTAGCCAAGCACCACGATGACTTTGCCGGCAAGCATCACGTCGGTAGCACGTTTTATGCCGTCAGCCAATGACTCGCGGCAGCCGTACATGTTGTCGAACTTACTCTTGGTGACGCTGTCGTTGACGTTGATGGCCGGGACGAGCAGCTTGCCTGCTTCTTTCATCTGATAGAGGCGGTGTACGCCTGTCGTTGTCTCTTCCGACACGCCTTTCCAGTTGGCCACCACCTTGTGCCAGTGTTGAGGATCCATCTTATACGTCTCCTTAATGACGCCCATCAGGGCTTTCTCTTCGGCGTTAGTCGGCTCCACTTCGAGGAGCTTAGGGTCGTTCTCGCATTCGTAGCCTTTGTGTATCAGCAATGTGGCGTCACCGCCGTCGTCGACGATGAGGTCGGGGCCGTTGCCGTCGGGGAATGTGAGGGCTCGCATGGTGCACCACCAGTAGTCGTCGAGGGTCTCGCCTTTCCAAGCAAACACTGGCGTTCCGCCGGCCACGATACCGGCTGCCGCGTGGTCTTGCGTCGAGAAGATGTTGCAGCTGGCCCAGCGCACCTCGGCGCCGAGAGCCTTGAGGGTCTCGATGAGACAGGCGGTCTGGATGGTCATGTGGAGCGAGCCGCTGATGCGAGCGCCTTTCAGAGGCTTCGAGGCGCCGTATTTCTTGCGAAGTGCCATTAAACCTGGCATCTCGTGTTCGGAGATTTCAATGTCTTTTCTTCCCCACTCTGCCAGACTCGGGTCGGCGATGAGGTAAGGAAGGTCCATTCTTTTGAGTTCTTCTTTCATATTTCAATTTTATTTTAATTCAAAAACGACGGCGTGTTCGAGGTCGACAGTGCCATTAATATTAATAAGGTATCCGTCGGCGGTCTTGGTGAGCTTGGCTTTAGCCTTGCTGCCGAGGATTTTTATCTTTTTCTTAGTTAAATCGGCATTGATTTTGAATGACTTAGGCATCGTCTCGCCTTCGTCGAGGAGATATATGGCGTAGACCTTGCCATTTTTCTGGGTGAAGCGCACATTCCCGTCGCAGTAAGGATAGAACGGACGTGTGCCGTAGATGGCTTCGCCGTTGATTTTCATCCACTTACCTATCTTATGCATACGCTCGACGGCGGTTGAGGGCAACTCGCCTTCGGGCGATGGGCCTACGTTGAGGAGGTAGTTGCCTCCTTTGGCCACAATGTCGACAAGAAGGTGGATTATCTTATTGGTACTCTTGTAGTTATCGGTCTCAACGTAGGACCACGAGTTGCCCATCGACATGCACGTCTCCCATGGATACGGGAGCAATGTGTCGGGGACTTGCTGCTCGGGCGTCTGGTAATTCTCATATTTCCCGTGCACTGTGCGGTCGACGATGATGAGGTCGGGGTTATTTTCGCGGGCCATGGCTGCAATGCGCGGCATGTCGACGTCCTGAATATAGCCTTTGCAGCCTAGCCATTCACGATATTCGTCGGTGAGGCTATATTCAGGACGTACCCAACCGCCGTCGAGCCACAAGATGTCGATGTCGCCGTAGTTATGCGTCAGCTCACGGATCTGGTTGTAGGTGAAGTCACAGAAACGCTGCCATCTCTCAGGATATTTCCGAGGGTCGTAGTTCACGTTTCTATCCGGAGTCGCCCACTGCTCGGCCCAGTAATCGGGATGATGCCAGTCGGCCTTCGAGAAATACAAGCCTGTCCAAAACCCTTGATTTCTAAAGGCTTCCACGATGGCACCGGTGATGTCGGCTTTCTCATTCGAAGAGAAAGGACACGACGGGTCGACGGTCGAATATGTCGTCTCTTGGGTGTTGTACATGCAGAAACCGTCATGATGCTTGGTAGTGAACACCACATACTTCATTCCGGCTTCCTTTGCCAGCTTCGCCCAAGCCTCAGGATCGAATTTCGTCGGATTGAAAGTCTTGTTAAGCGCTTGATAATCAGCTTTATACTGGATATAATTGGCTCCCCCGCGGTCGATCCAATCTTCGTTGCAGATAGACCACGACTCCACCACGCCCCATTGCGAATACATGCCCCAATGCATCATGAAACCGAACTTCAGATCCTGCCATTCGGCAATGCGGCTGGTGATGACGGGGTCGCTTTCCGGTTCCTGCAAATTTTGCGCGGAAACGGAGACACCTATTATTAATAATATCGCAAATAAGACTTTCTTCATTTGTTTATCCCACAACTATATTGATTATCTTCTTCGGAATAAAAATAACCTTTCTGATGCTGACACCTTCCAGCCATTTCTTGGCTTCAGGGGCGTTGACGACGGCATTTTGAACCTCGTCCTGCTTCATGTCGAGAGGTAGCTCGAGGTCGAAACGTTTCTTGCCGTTGAACGACACCGGGTACAAGAATGTGTTCTCGACCACGTTCTTCGCGTCGAACTCAGGGAACTTCTGGTTCACCACGCTGTCGTTATGACCCATTTGATGCCACAGCTCTTCGGCGATATGTGGTGCATAAGGCGAAATCATGATTGCCATTGGCTCGAGGATGGCGCGTTTGTTGCACTTCATGTCGGTGAGCTCATTCACGCAGATCATGAAAGCGGAGACGACAGTGTTGAACGAGATACGCTCGATGTCTTCCTCTTCCTTCTTGATGAGCTTATGCAAAACCTTCAGTTCTTCCTTGGTGGCAGGCTCGTCGCTGATTTCCTGATAGAGCTTCCAGAACTTCTTCAGGAATCTGAAAGTACCTTCAATTCCTTGGGTATCCCATGGCTTCGACTGTTCAAGAGGTCCGAGGAACATCTCGTACAGACGCAGAGTGTCGGCACCGTATTTTGCCACGAGGTCGTCAGGGTTTTGCACGTTGAACTTCGACTTCGACATCTTCTCGACCAGCCAGTCGCACACAAACACGTCGTTGCCGTCTTTATCTTTTTCGTAGATAAACTGGGCGTCTTTGAGGTCGTCGCGCCAAGCCTTAAATGCTTCAGTATCAAGGATATCGTTATGCACGATGTTGATATCGACCAAAATCGGGTCGCTGAACAGCTCGCGGTCTTTGCAGTTCTTCGAGACGAACAACGGGCCTTCGCAATTCACCTTCTGACCAGTCACCTTCGCCATCTTTTCCTTGTTGACGCGATAAGCGAGACTCGAACGTCCTTGGATCATTCCCTGGTTGACCATCTTCTGGAAAGGCTCGTCTTTGCAGGCAATTCCAAGGTCGAACAAGAATTTATTCCAGAAACGGCTGTAGATGAGGTGACCTGTGGCATGCTCGGCGCCGCCGATGTAAAGGTCGACATTCTGCCAGTAATCGTTGGCTTCTTTGCTGAAATATTCGTTCTCGTTGTGCGGGTCCATATAGCGGAGATAATAGCCGCTTGAACCTGCAAAACCTGGCATTGTATTCGTTTCGATAGGATAACCTTCCTCGGTGACCCAGTTCTTGGCTCTTGCCAGCGGCGGCTCGCCTGTCTCAGTCGGCTTGTAAGCATCGATGGAAGGCAACTCAAGTGGTAAGTGCTTGATATCCATAGCGTAAGGCATCCCGTCTTTATAATATATCGGGAATGGCTCGCCCCAGTAACGCTGACGGCTGAAGATGGCGTCGCGCAGACGGTAGTTGGTCTTTCCTTTACCTATGCCGAGTTTCTCGAGCTCTTCGATCATGCGGAGGATAGCCTGTTTCACCGTGAGTCCGTTGAGGAACTCTGAGTTTACAAGCACACCTTCTTTGGCGTCGAACGACTCGGTCCATGTGGCAGGATCTGACGGCTCTTCGCCAGGCTTTGCAACCACTTGAATTATCGGGAGGTTGAAATGACGTGCGAAGGCGAAGTCGCGGCTGTCGTGAGCCGGCACTGCCATGATGGCGCCGGTGCCATAGCCCATCAACACATAGTCGGAAATCCAGATCGGGATGCGTGTTCCGTTGAACGGGTTGACGGCGTAGGAGCCTGTAAACACGCCGCTCACCTTCTTCACCTCTGACATACGCTCGCGTTCTGAGCGGTTCTTTGCCCAGGTGACGTATTCCTGCACCTCTTTGCGCTGTGCGTCGGTGGTAAGCTGGTCGATCATCTCGTGTTCGGGAGCAAGCACCATGAAGGTGACGCCGAACAAGGTGTCGGCACGTGTCGTAAACACCTCAAAATCAATGTCTTTATCGGCAACTTTGAAGAAAACGGAGGCACCCATCGACTTGCCGATCCAGTTACGCTGCACGTCTTTGATCGACTCGGTCCAATCTAATGTCTCGAGGCCTTGAAGCAGTCGCTCGGCGTAGGCTGTAATCCTCAGCAGCCATTGGCGCATCGACTTACGTACGACGGGATACCCGCCGCGCACTGAGAGCCCGTCCTGGACTTCGTCGTTGGCGAGAACCGTGCCTAACTCAGGACACCAGTTCACCATGGTGTCGGCGAGATATGCCAGTCGGTAGTTCATCAGTGTTTCCTGCTGTTCGCGCTCACTCATCGCATTCCAGTGCGCGGCGGTGAAAGTCATCGGCTTGGTACAAGCCACATCAAGACCTTCAGTGCCATTTTTACTTAGAATATCAACAAGTTGCGATATCGGCTGAGCCTTTTTGCATTTATTGCAATAGTATGAGTTGAACAGTTGGAGGAAAGTCCACTGCGTCCATTTATAATAATGTGGGTCGCTGGTGCGCACCTCGCGGTCCCAATCGTAGCAGAAACCGATCTTATCCATCTGCTCACGGTAGCGGTTGATGTTTTTCTCCGTGGTGATGGCCGGGTGCGTGCCCGTCTGTATGGCATACTGCTCAGCTGGAAGTCCGTAGGCGTCGTAGCCCATAGGGTGAAGCACGTTGAAACCCTTCAGACGCTTGTAGCGGGCGTAGATATCCGATGCGATATAGCCCAACGGATGGCCGACATGAAGACCGGCACCCGACGGATAAGGGAACATGTCCAACACATAAAACTTCGGCTTGTCGTGGTCAACCTCAACATGATAGATCTTGTTGTCACGCCAGTATTCCTGCCATTTTTTCTCGATTTCTTCAAAATTATATTCCATAATATTTTTAAAAATTTCGCGTTTGAAAAAACGTGTAAAATTACAACATTTTTTGCTACACACCTTATTTAAATAAAAATTTTGTATTTTTGTGGTATG
>LUZN01000079.1 GCA_001603665.1 Bacteroidales bacterium Bact_22 | reverse complement strand
CCATTCCCAATGCTTTTCCTAACACTGAGCTTGTACGTCGTGATATTTACATTCACTGGCAGCAAAAAGAATAAATACGATGAACTGTATTCGCAAGATGCTAAAAAAGAAATAAAAAAGGAGTATACGACAGAGTCAAATCAAGAAAAAAGTATTGACATTGATGAATCTCAATCACATCAATATTCAGTTGATGTCGAAATAAATGATGAGCTGACTGAAAATGTCGAAGGTGTTGCGAAACGTTGTCTGAAATTTTACGATAACAACTATACAACAATTTTTATCCTGACAATTCCATTCTATATCTTCGCTGCAAGAGTCTGCTACGGAAAGAAAAACCGAAAAAGATACAACCGCGGAGAATATTGCATCCCTATCATCTATTCCTTGATAATAGTGGTGCTATACCAATGCCTGACGAGCATTGCGTTCTATTTTTCCGACGCACTTTACGATAGGATGGATAGCTTGAATCCATTGGTGACTATCGCAGCATTTACTGCATGTTTCAAGAAAATGATGGAATTCAATGTGGTCAAGATGGTGTGGCGGAGTTTCCTCGTGCACGTGTTCTACTATATTGTCGTCGTAGCGATAGTGGGCATTGCCACAATAGGTTATATAGTCTGTCGACTAGCTGTTGCGTGATTTTCTGAAAACCTCCGAAATGATTATTCCTGCTGCCACCGACGCGTTAAGCGACTCGGTCAGGCTGCCTTCTGCACGCGGGATGTTAATCGGACAACTTACAAATGGCATAACGTTCTCGCGAATGCCGTGTGACTCGCTTCCGATGATGATAACTCCCTGATTATCTTTGATTTGTGTGTGATATACGTTCTTTCCTTGCATCAAAGCACCAAAGACAGGCGTCTTCACCTCTTTTAGAAACTTAACGATATCAGTCTCAATGATTTGCATCCTGAAAATTGATCCCATCGTCGACTGTATGACCTTCGGCTGCCAAGGATCGCAGGTGTCTTCAGAAANNGTACGGATGATGGTGCCGAGGTTGCCCGGGTCGTTGATGCCGTCGAGCATCAGAATCATCTGGGTTTCAGTGTCTTTTGGTTCGATTTTATATTTCGGCATCATCGCGGTGGCGAAAATACCAGGCGGCGTCACGAAATTGCTGACCTGCTCCATCTGCTTGGGTGTAACAATCTCATAATCAGCGATTTGCTTCGCCAAAACAGAATTTTTCTCAACCCATTGTTCGGTCGCAAATACGTTGTTGATTCTGAACTGCGATTTTATCAGTTCCTCAACGAGTTTGTTGCCTTCGACAGCGAAGATTCCGCGCTCCTTACGACCCTTCGCCTGGCGCAATGCCTGCAATTCCTTGACGTCGTTCTTTGTCATAATCCGTTTGATAAAAAAGCCGAAGAAATCATAGTTTCCTCGGCTCAAATACAAAAAACCTTAATATGAAAAATCTTCTACTTATTCAGCGAAAACTTCAAAGCTGATTTCTACTGTAACGTCCTTGTGGAGACGAACTTTTGCATTGTAGTTACCAACTTCCTTGATAGTGTCGTCGTCAACGAGGATGTGCTTGCGGTCGATCTCGACGCCCTTGGCTTCTTTGATGGCGTTAGCAATCTGAACGTTGTTGACTGAGCCGTAGATTTTTCCGGTTGAAGCAGCCTTTGCAGGGATGCGGAGTGAAAGACCTTCGAGAACTTTTGCCAATTCCTCGGCTTCTTTCTTAATCTTCTCCTGTTTGTAAGCCTGCTGGCGCATGTTTTCTGCCAAAACTTTGCGTGCTGATTCTGTTGCGAGGATGGCCATNNACGTTGACGATGTCGTTCTTGTATCCCAAATTTTTAACGTCTTGTGTAAGAATAATTTCCATGTGTCTGTCCTCCTCTTATTATTTCAAACAATCAGCTAAGTACGGCATCAAAGCAAGGTGACGGGCTCTCTTGACAGCCTGAGCGACCTTTCTCTGGAATTTTGTTGATGTACCGGTGATGCGGCGAGGTAAAATCTTACCCTGCTCGTTCACAAATCTCAATAAGAAATCAGCATCTTTATAATCGATGTATTTGATGCGGTTCTTCTTGAAACGGCAATATTTTTTCTTCTTTGTATCGACTGCGATTGGAGTCAAATATTTGATGTCTGTGTTAGGTTGTGCCATATCATTCAAAATTTAAATGTTAAACAATTAGTTGGCTTGCTCAGCTGCTTCGGCTGCTTTACGACGTTTCTTCTCGTTGTAAGCAACAGCGTGCTTGTCAAGTTTCACTGTTAAGAAACGGATGACGCGCTCGTCACGTTTCAATTCGGTTTCCAATGTGTCGATAACATTGCCTTCAGCTTTGTACTCTATCAACTGATAGAATCCTGAAGATTTCTTTTGAATAGGATAGGCGAGCTTACGCATGCCCCAGAAATCCTTGAAAACGATCTCTGCTCCGTTCTTTGTGAGCAGGTTCTCGAATTTTGCTACCGCTTCCTTCATCTGTTCTTCAGACAAAACGGGAGTTAAAATGAAAACGGTTTCGTACTGATTCATAATTTAATTTGTTGATTATTAAATAATTACGTTAAACTTAATGTTGTTTACTTTTAAGTCTGCAAAAATACGAAAAAATTCAATACGCCCGACACTTTTTTAAAATTTTTCCAACATTTCTTTGCAGATGAAAACTGCCGCGTTGCCGTCGCCGAAAATTTCAGGGTAGTTGTGCGGCGGATTTTCGATGAAATTGTTGAACGACTCGACGATGCGATTCTCGTCAGCGTCAGTGATTACTGC
>LUZN01000031.1 GCA_001603665.1 Bacteroidales bacterium Bact_22 | reverse complement strand
ACACCACCTTCCTGGACACTGTCAGTCCGTTTTCAAAAATGATTTGAATTACAGCTAAACCTTTATAATATGGTAAATCAACATAAATTTGATTCGCATTGCATGATTTGTAATGTATAATTCGTCCAGAACAATCATAAACTAAAATGTTTTTAATTGAATATTCGGAAACGATTTCAATAATTCCGTTCGACGGATTTGGAAATAGTTGTATTTCTGGCAAGTACGATTCTTCTAATCCGTCGAATTCCACTTGATTGATGCAAACTGTGTACTCGAATTCATTATAGTTGTTGATGAACAATCCAGGGTAACAAAGGGCGGTTATTTGTTGCGAAGTCACATAAATAGTGTCGTTGCAAACGACATAATAATCGTCGAAATAAAAATAAAACTCGTCGTATTGTGGCTGTCTAATGTAGTAGTCGATTTCATCACTACATAAAGCTAAACACACTCCTGGTATAGGAGGCCCTACGTTGGTATATGGTATTCCGGCAACCCCTGCTACTCCAATTAGTGTGTGTGCTGTGGAAGATAATAGTTTTATGACTTCGAGAGCATTGAAAGGCTCTCCATACAAATCATAGCGTATGAATTCATAACCTCCAACAACTACAGAATCGCCTTCCGAGAAGACAGCTTCATTGATATAGTTGCTTATCAGCTTTCTTTTGTTTGTCAGATAATAATATTCCTCTCCGTCGAATAACGACAGGTATGAATCATTTTCCATCGTAAGTGTGCCATTGACGCTGAAATCCTCAACATCATACGGAAGCGCGTCAGCCAATTCTAATACATTGAAAGTGTTGCCATAGTAATCAACTTGACTATCAATGGTGCCGATGAATAAATATCGCTTGTCTTCCTCAAAAATTCTTCCGTTAATGACAAAAGGATTTTGTGTCTGAAGCTCTCCGTTGATCGTGATAAAATATCTTACAATCCCTAATCTATTACAGAAACACGCAGCTGTAACAGGATTTGGATCTAGGAATGAGATTTCGTCATAATAATAAAAACCGAGGATTTGTTGGTGATTCGAATTAAGGTTTTTGCTTATGTCAATAGTTTTAAATATCTCTCCATTTCCATCTTCCATTTCCAAAATATTGCCGATAACCTCAATCTCATTTCCAATTGCAATAGTGTCATAATGTATAACCAAATCCTCCAAATATGGATTCGGCCAGTAGTTGTCGATCATCACGTAATATGTTTCGCTATCGGTTGTTATGGCGAAACGGGTGTCGCAGACATTCTGTTCGAAATATGGGGCTGCAATGCGGTTCACCACGCCGGTGATGGTGTCCTGGGCGATGCTGTGGAAAGTTGTCGCAAACAAAAATATTAATAAGGTAAATATCTTTTTCATGGCTCAGTTATTTTGAGGTTATTACCATTCGTTTTGTGTCAATAAGTTTTCCGTCAACCAGAAGACTGTACATATACATCCCTGGCTTAAACTCGTTGGCTTCAATTTTAATGGTGTTTTTACCCTGGTTATAAATAGGATATTCTTTCAGCTGTAATCCGTTCAAATCATAAACTGCAATGACAGCTTTGGAAACGTTGGAATCGAGATAACAATCGATAGTGGTGGAGGAATTCGTCGGATTGGGGGTGTTTTGGAACAAAGCGTTCTTGGAACTTTCTTGTGTTCCTATTCCATAAAATCCCTTTTCGCCGTTTTTTAATTCGGCTATTTCTTGTTGAAGCGCTTCGATGGTCTGTTGCTGTTCCTTAAAGGCTTCAACAAGCACAGGTACGATTGCGGAATAGTTGATATATACCCTGCCATCTGGATCATGGCGTACCGCCTCGGGAAGAACTGCTTCCAAATCATCAGACGACAAGCCCAAAGCTTTGTTAATCTCTAAATCTTTCATCAATCCCTCTATAGCTTCAGGTTGAATATTTGGATTGTCGATGAAATCCGGCGTAAACCCCTTGAATTCGTCGTTGTCATAATAGAAACAGTTCAGATTTGATAATAGTTTTGAGGCATTTTCGATGGGGGAAATACCTTTGGTCTCACCTCCACCGCCACTATAACTGATAGTATAATAAGCACTGGCATAAGCGTTGCCATAACCGGTCACGTAGAAATGATCATCAGGGAATGTCATTGGATTGCCGACGAATTTCACATCCCAGACTTTAACCAGTTGTGTTTGAGCTACTGTTTGGTTCAATATCTCATAACTTGCTGTTAAATCTGGCTTAAAAATGGTCTTCCCAGAAGGAACAATTTGTACACCGTCTGTTGTGTTTGTGGCCTGGATGCTTACCTGTCCGCTAGGATGCATTTTTATTTGTCCGTATGATAACATGAAAACAAATAATAGAACAATGGTAATGATGGTTTTTTTCATAACTGATTAATTTTTAATGGTTTAACAATTAATTGTTTTATGGTTCTGCAAAAATAATAATTTTTTTGAAAAAAACAAATAATTATTGAAATAATGTATTATAGATGCGATAAATCACATCTCTACATATTTTAATAAATGTTAACCGTAAACTTTAAATTGTCGGAATGACAAACCGTATCGCCTGCTGCTTGTTTTCAACAACGATCTTCTCTCCATGGAGAATCTCTCCGTCAATCGACACGCAGAATCCTTTTGTTGCCTCGATAACCACCTGTTTTGCTCTGCGATAAACGATAATATCCTTGAATTTCGGGTCGTCGAGGTGCTTTCCGACGGTGTACGATTTCTTCAGTTGCATGAATTTGAATCTCGAAATCGGCTTGATGAGGCAAACCTCCAGCAAACCATCCTCGTTTGATGAGCGTGGGGCGCATTTGTAGCTTCCGCCGACATAACGGCCGTTGGCAATGGTGCAAAGACAAATCTTGCCGTCGTTGAGTTTCTCGCCGTCGGCGTAAACGGTGCATTTCGTCCGCATTCCCGTCAGGAAAGCCCAGAACACCGCGATAGGATAGCACATCTTGCCTCCGATGATAGGGTAGCGGCGCACAATGTTCATCGTCTTCGCCACCTTCGAATCCAATCCGAAATGCGTGGCGTTGAGCGCATAACGGTCGTTGGTCTGCATGATGTCGACATGTTTTTCAGTGCCGTGCATCACCTTCTCGACATCTCTAAATGTCTGTAAATCAGCGAAATACTTGATGTAATCGTTGCCGCTGCCGTAAGCGAGCACTGTCATGCTGGCATTCGGATAGCCGTAGATGCCGCTCGCCACCTTGTTAATGGTGCCGTCGCCGCCACAGGCATAAAACCGTACTTCCTCATCGGGATGAGCCTCGAGGTACGACTTTATCTGACTGATGTTGTCTTTTGCTGAATTTGGTGTAAATACTTCATAGTCAATGACTTCGCTCTCATTTGCGATAGCTTTCATCACCTCATCGAGGCACGAATGTTCGCCGGCAACAGTATTAACAATGAATATATGCTTCATTCTCGTTCCCAAATTTTTGCAAAAATAGGGAATATTAATTAAAAATCAAAACGAAATTTTGAATTTTGAATCTTTAAATCTTAAATTTTAAATTTTAAATCCCTATATTAGCATAGGTGACGACCTTTCCGTCCTT
>LUZN01000078.1 GCA_001603665.1 Bacteroidales bacterium Bact_22 | reverse complement strand
AAATTTTGAATTTTGAATCTTTAAATCTTAAATTTTAAATTTTAAATCCCTATATTAGCATAGGTGACGACCTTTCCGTCCTTCTTTATCGCGAAATGCCACTCGTCGTCGACTTTTTTACGATAGATGCGAAGAATGTCGCCTTCAAGACTCTCTGCCTCGTAATGAATCTCTAACTCCTTGAGTATCATTGTCTCCAACTCCTTAACGGAAAATGAGTCGAGAATCATCATGCAGTATTTTGTGTTGTTGGTATGATGTGAGATGTCGATGTCGCAGGCTCTGATGACCTTCTCGTAAACGAAATCATCTTCAGTGAAGTCGTCTTTGAATCTCTTGAACGTCGGTTCGCAAGCTTTTTCTGTAATGAATTGAATATCAGGATATTGCACGCTGTCGGTCTTACGCAGGCGACGTGTCTCCTTATCCAAAATCACCCATTCCGCCACGCTGTTGACGGCTGGTGTCATATCGGGTTTCAAAATCTGATATGAGCGGAAGCAACGCAGCACTTCCGGTCCCGAAGGCCAGGTCTTCAAGATGACGTCTTCGTGGTCTTTCACCACGCTTTTGAACTCGAATTTTATGCGCCTGACCACCCAGAAGGCGTTGTCGCGCTTCATCAAGGTGGGCTGGTCGATGCCGAGAGCTGTCGCATTGGCGTCGGCGAGCTCCTCGAACAAGGTCTGCATCATAAATGGGCTTAACCTGTTCACGCTGTCGCAGTAACTCGACATCACCTTGAAATTCTTTGTATAATTGTTGTTATTATCCATCTTACCACATTTTTGTCATTCCGAACCCCGTAGGGGTGAGGAACCCCCTTGTCACTTGGATCGTCTCTGTCTTATCGCCTCGAACGTCACAATCGCCGTCGTAACACTTACATTAAGCGAATCAGCAATGCCATTCATCGGAATGATAATATTCTGATCAGCTGCCTCCACCCATTGCTGCGAGATGCCTGTGGCCTCTGTTCCCATCACTATGGCCGATGCTTTTTTGAAATCAGCGTCAAGATAGTCAATTGAAGCTTTCAGATATGTGCAATAAATCGTTATCTTATTGTCTTTCAGCCACTTAATGCATTCTTCCGAAGAGCAGGCAAACAGCGGCACCGAGAAGATGCAACCCACACTCGCTCTGATGGCGTTCGGGTTATACAAATCCGTTCTCGGGTCGGCTATTATCACCGCGTCGACGCCGGCGGCATCGGCGGTACGCATCACTGCACCGAGGTTGCCGGGCTTCTCCACGGTCTCAAGTACGATGATGAGCGGATTCTTCTTTTTCGGCTTAAACTGCTGTAAGTCGGCGTATTTCGGGATGGCTACGGCCAACAGTCCGTCGCTGCCTTCACGGTATGCTATCTTTTCGAAGACTTCAAGGGAGACTTCCTCAATCGAGCGCGCCGTCACCATTGCTCCTTCTCGAGCAATCTCCGGGCACACAAACAACGTATCCACTTCGAATCCGCACGCCACGGCGCGCTCGATCTCGCGCCTGCCTTCGATGAGGATTCGGTTTTGCTCACGGCGCTCCGAAGCTTTCTCTAACTTAATGATATTCTTAATCTTAGGATTGCTTTTGCTCGTAATCATGCTTTTGCCTCCTTCTTTTTTAACTGTGCAAATATCAAACCAACCACAACCATCACTATTCCCAAAATCTTGTTGCTCGACAGTACCTCAATTCCTAAGATGAAACTGAAAATGCCAGTAAACACTGGTATCAGGTTGCTGTACACGTTGGCTCTCGACGCACCCAATCTGCTGAACGAAAACGCCCACAGCGAGTAGGCGATGGCGCTGCAGAACACGCCGAGGCACACCAACGGCACGATGTAACCGCCCACATTGGCGAAGTTCGACGGCTCAAACTGCTCCATGATTATCGTCAGCGGAATGAAATAAATCATGCCTACGATGTTCTGCATCCAAGTGATAGTCAATGGCTTATATAGTTTTGTCAGCTTTGCCAACGAGATGGAATAGCCTACCGCCACCAGCACCGCGCAGAACAGGAAAATCACGCCCTTGGTCGATGCCACAAACTGCAAATCTTTGTTCATGAGCATCACCATCACGCCTAGAAACGACACAACCAAACCCACGATGTTCATCGGCGTCAGCTTCTCTTTCAGGAAAATCGAGGCCGCGATAGGCGTCACCAGCGGAATCATCGCGATGATGGCCGACCCGATGATGGGTGAGGTGTTTTTCAGGCCGTAACCCTCGAAAATGAAGTACAAAAACGGCTCGAACATCGCCGCCAAAGCAAACAAACCGAGGTGTTTCCGCTCGACTTTTTCATTCAATTTAAAAGTGAAAAGTATGGCGGTGAAGAATATGGTGGCTATCACCAAACGCAGAAAAATGGTGGCCGTAGGGTTGAGGTTACGATACACCTGAGTCGACCAGATGAACGATAACCCCCAGATAATCATGGCAGTAACGCCCGCTATATGCACCAAATAATTCCTGTTTTTCATACGGCAAAAATAATTAAAATAATTGGTTTTTGTAAAATTTTTTCGTAATTTTGTCGTTTGTTATCATGAGATGAAAAAATTTTTTAGATACCTATTATATATAGTAG
>LUZN01000006.1 GCA_001603665.1 Bacteroidales bacterium Bact_22 | reverse complement strand
GTTGGTAGAGCACGACCTTGCCAAGGTCGGGGTCGCGAGTTCGAGTCTCGTTTTCCGCTCAATCTCGCAAAGAGAAAACACGAGAAGTTTTTGTTACTTTCAAAATAATAAAAACCTCGTAAAAGTTCCAAAGCGGACTTTTTGGAGCAGCGAGTGCAGTGCCAGGCTTGCTCGAGCATTGCCGAGTCGCGACAAAAAGCCGAAGGGATTAAAAGAGTCTCTAAGCGGACTTTTTGGAGCAGCGAAAGCAAGAATAATCTTGCAGTGAAAGTCATGCGGACTTCTTGGAGCAGCGAGAGCAGAAGCAAAGCAAGCTTTGATTCTGCCGAGTCGCGACAAGAAGCCGACTGGCAAAGCCAGGCGGAAATAGCTCAGTTGGTAGAGCACGACCTTGCCAAGGTCGGGGTCGCGAGTTCGAGTCTCGTTTTCCGCTCAAATAATAAGTGCCTGAGTGGCGGAATCGGTAGACGCGCCGGACTTAAAATCCTGTGTCCATTGTGGACGTGCCGGTTCGACCCCGGCCTCAGGTACGAAGAAGAGATAAAGACTTAAGATGTTGGCAATCAATGTTTTAAGTCTTTTTTGATTTAAAAAATAAGCATTATGAAGAATTATTCAAAAATCTTAGTCGAAATCAAAAACTATGCAATCATCACTGTTTGCTTGTTTATCATAGCCTTAGGCTGGACGGCATTCCTCATCCCTAACAATATGCTGGGCGGCGGCGTAAACGGTATCGCGACCATCGTCTACTGGGTGACTGGCATCTCGACTGGTTATACTATCTTTGTCCTTAACGCGATTCTTATCTTATTCTCTTTCAAGATTTTAGGATGGAAATTCGGCGTGAAGACGATTTACTGCATCGCCGTGATGGCGTTCTTCTTCTCTCTGTTGCAGAATATAATTGGCGATGTGCCGGTGATATCCGATAAGTTTCTCGCAGCCATCATCGGCGGAGGCATCGGAGGCTTCGCCAACGGCATCATCTTCCTCGCAGGAGGCAGCACAGGCGGTGTCGACATCATCACCATGGTGGTCAACAAATACCGCAACATCTCGCTCGGACGATTCACCCTTGCGATGAACCTCGTCATCATCGGGAGTTCGTTTTTCGTGTTCCAAGATCTGGAAGTCCTTCAGCGTGTTGAACTTATCATATACAGCTTGGTCGGTAACTTCGTGAGCAGCTACTGCATGGACCTCGCCTTCACGGGTAGCAAACAGTCGGTGCAGATGTTCATTTTCTCATCAAAACCTGACGTCATAGCCGACCGTATCGGGAACGAGATTCATCGTGGAGCGACGATAATCAAAGGCACCGGATGGTATACCAAACAGGACAGCGACATAGTGATGGCTGTCGTCCGCAAGACCGAGTGCCAGCGTGTTATCCGCATAGTGAAACAGGAAGACCCGAAGGCCTTTGTGTCGGTCAACACCGTTATGGGTGTCTATGGTAAGGGTTTTGAGGTGATGAAGAAATAAATCTATTTCAGATTTGAATTGTAGTATCTTTGGTCGTCGGTGACTTCCTCGCCGAGCCACTCAGGCTTGTCGAAAGCTTCGTTTTCCTCGCCGAGCTCGATCTCAGCTATTATCAAACCTTCATTTGTGCCATGAAACACATCCACCTCCCAGATGTGCTTGCCATCGGTGTTATTGATAAGGTATCTGGTTTTGTCGATGATGCCTGGTTCGCAGAGATCTAACAGACGGCGTGCCTCTTCGAGCAAAATCTCTTTTTCCCATTCAAAGCGCGTGGCGCCCGAGGCGTTGTTTTTTCCTTTTATGGTAATGGCTCCTTTTTCGTCTTTGATTCTTATACGCACCACGCGTTCAGGCACCCTCGAGAGGTATCCCTGGACGATGTGAATGGCTTTGAACGCCTCCTTTTTGAAGTCGCCCTTCACCAAGAATTTTTTCTCAATCTCTTGCAGCATCGTTTTTCTCAATTGTAAGTTAGGAGCTAGAAAAAATCTAACTCCTAACTTCAAACTTTACTTGATTCCAAGTTTTTTCTTAAGATCCTTTGGAATGGCGTTCTTATGAACAACGCAGTTCAAGGTCTTGTAGCGAACGAAAGCCTCTGATGCGTACCAGATTCCGTGGTAGTTGCCGGCATCGCCCCATGAGTTCTTAACCAGGAAGTAGACATTGCCCATCTGGTCTTTTGCCTTACCGTAGATCACCATGCCGTGGTCGTCTGTGGTCTCGAAGTTGTTGTAGGCGTCGAGACGGTCCTGATCGGTAACCCAGCGCTGTGGTGTTGGCTTGCTCATGGCTTCCTTCTGGCGGTCGGCCATGCTGAGGCCATTCCAATGTGCGAAGTCGGTGCCTGCTTTATCTGATTGATTCTCAAGGTCTGGAAGCACGCAAACGCCTGCCATCTTACCGCGGAGCCAGCCCTTCTCGCTGACGTCGGCACCCCAAGCGATCGGGTAGTCGTTGTCGATAGCGTAGTTCATGATCTGCATAAACTCGTCGATAGGAAGGTTGTAGGCTTTGCCCCAGCGCCAGTTGTCCTGCACCTCGATGACGAACTCTTCGTACCAAGGCTGGTGAGCAAACGAAGCGATGTTGACATAGTCGTCCATGTTCAGACCTGTCGACTTAGCAAATGACATTGGGTCATATTTCTTTCCTTTGTAGGTGAACTCTTCCGGGCATTTGCCGATGTAGGCGTCGAGGATGCCTCTGAGAGCTGTCTTCCAAAGAGGAGTGTGGTTCTCGTCGGTGCCGAGCTGGAGGGTCTTGCATTTCTTTGCAGCTGCTTCAACGAATGGGTCGCAAACCGTTGAAAACTCTGAGAAATCGGAGAGACTGTCGCCATGCATCTGACCTGCTCTCATCTCTTCGTCTGGGACGAGGCCGTAATGCTTGATGGCATAGATCACATCGCCGAATGCGCCGCCTTGTGAGAAGGAGACGTCGCCGTGAGTGCGCACTGCCTTTTCTGCTCTGTCTTCATAAGTCTTGTAAACGATGTACATCTCCGAGAAATCGTACTCAGGCTTGCCCATACGGAGCAATTCTGCCTCGAAGAAGCCGAGTGTCGAGTAGCACCAGCAGGTACCTGCTCTGTTCTGGTCTTTCACAGGTGTGATAGGCAATTCCTTGATGATTTCGAATTTGTAGCCTTCTGCTTCCTCTGGTTTCTGATCGCCTAGTGGAGGCATTGGTTGTGCAAATGCTGACACGCTCAAAATGAGAGCGGCTGCCAGAAATAAGTGCTTGAATTTCATTGTATTAAAAATTTATTTGATTGATAATTTGTCTTTCATTCCATCGCTGAAAGCGGCTTTATTCACTGTGAAGAACACAGTGTGCAGCTTCACGAACTCCTCTGAGCAGTACCAGTAGCCTTTGTAAGGGCCTGTCTCGCCCCATGAGTTCTTTACCTTATAATACTTTGTGCCGTTCTGGTCGTGAGCGATGCCTACGAGCAGCATACTGTGGTCGTCGCCGGTGCTCCAGTCGTCATAAGCCTGCTGGTGAATCTCAGCTGTGATCTCTTTTTCAGGCATGATATACTCGAAAGAGTATTGTTTTTCAAGCACTTCCTCGTCGGTCATCTTCTTGAATGCCTTAGGATTGCTCTCGCGAATCTTGTTGACGTCGTCTTCAGGGACGATGGCGACGCCGGCCTTACGTGAGAAGCCTTTGTCGCTGACATCCTGCGCCCAGCCTACGGTGTAGCCGTTGTTCAAGGCATTGTCGACCTCTGCCATCATCTCGTCGAAACCCATGTTGTAAGTCATGGTGTAGGTCCAGTTGTCGGGGATGAGCATGAGGAATGGCTTGTACATCTCCTGATCGAGGAATGAAGAGAACTGCACGTATTCGTTGATGTCCAGAGCATATTTCTCTGCGAATGACTTTGGAGTGTATTTCACGCCTTCGTATTCAAACTCTTCAGGTACCTCGCCAAGATAAGCGTCGAGGATGCTGTTCAAAACCTTAGGATAGGTCTCGAAGAGTATGCGTCCGTTGCTTTTCTTGCATACCAGTCGGGCATAGCCGTCGATGGCACCCTGCAGTTCTGAATGATTGTGTCTGTCGTCGCCGATCACGAGACCGCTGTAGGCCTCATCGGTGATCATACCTGCATCGTTGATGGCATAAAGCACGTCGCAGATCTCACCGCCCACGCTTAGGTTGGTGGCAGTGTGCAGTTTTACGAAACGGTCGAATTTCTTGGTGTAAGCCCAACGCACCGAAAACATCTCTGAAAGGTTGAGCTTCACATTGTATTTTCTTAAAATCTCAGCTTCAGCGAAGCCTGTGCCGGCAAAGCACCAGCATGTGCCCGACTTAGCCTGATTTTGTACGATGGTGTGAGGAACCTCAACGTCGTCGGTGAACTGGTAGACAGGTTTCTCTTCTTTCTGAGCCTGCATCGGCAAGGCGAAAAGCATTGAAGCGAATAGTAATAATGTGATTTTCAGCGTTTTCATATCTTAAATTTTGAATTTAAATTTAAATCAAATTAACCTACAAAGATACAAATTTTTTGTCAAAAAGCACGTCTTTGTGCAAAAAAATAAATTTTTATCAAATTAGTAAGATATTTTACTATCTTTGCAATGCTAAAAAATGTTTTTTATGGCTTTTATTCCGACAAAATACAAAGTGCAATGCGTAGCCGACGGTCGTATCGGTGAAGATTCTGGTTGGATGCTCGATTTTCCGAATAGCGAGAAACCGAGCTTGATTCGTGCTATTTATGAGAAGAAACAACTCGAGGTGAAAGAGGAAAATGGCGGTCTTTACCGTTTTGCCGACTGGCTTCCGATAAAGAATCTGCTGAAAGGCGCCTCTTGCCCGGTGACTTATAAGAGTAAAAATCTTGCCAAGAAGCTGGGGCTCAATAACTTATACATCACTTTCAATGGTTATTATCCTGAGATTGGCGCTAGGATGCGTACTTGCTCCTTCAAGGAGACTGAGGCTTATTCCGTCTGCGCACGTCTCGGCGCTGAGATGCGCGACCAGGTGATGGTGGTGTCGTCGGCAGGCAACACCGCAAGGGCTTTCGCACAGGTATGTTCCGACAATAACATCAAGCTTTTGCTGACGGTTCCGGAGGATAACATCAACGCGTTGTGGTTCGAAAAACCATTGAATCCTTGCGTGAAACTGCTTTGCACCGAGAGCGGAAGCGACTATTTCGATGCTATCAACCTCGGTAATATCGTCTGCGAGATGGACGGCTTCTTTGCTGAGGGCGGCGCCAAGAACATCGCACGCCGCGATGGCATGAGCACCACCATGATGTCGGCGGTGACTTTTATCGGAAGGATACCGGATTATTATTTCCAGGCCGTAGGCAGCGGAACAGGCGCCATCGCGGCGTGGGAGGCTAACTTGAGATTCATCGAAGACGGACGATTTGGAACGAACAAAGCTAAGATTTATGTTTCGCAAAACAAGCCGTTCACCCCGATGTACGATGCGTGGAAGGCTCATTCGAGGGCTATGCTGCCTTACGATGCCGAGCAGGCACGTAAAGACGCGGCTGAGATCTGCGCTAAGGTGCTGTCAAACAGAAAGCCTCCGTATTCGTTGGCTGGCGGACTCTTCGACGCGCTTGAAGATTCAAAGGGTGACATGTTTGCTGTGAGCAACGACGAGGCTCAGAAGGCTTGCGATATGTTCAAAGATACTGAAGGTATCGACATCTATCACGCCGCCGGTGTGGCAACGGCTTCGCTGATACAGGCAATCGCTAACAAACAGGTCAAGGCCGACGACGTGATCATGCTCAATATCACCGGCGGCGGTGAGGCGCTGTTTAAAGAGCACAACGACGTCTGGTATCTGAAACCTGACAAGGTTTTCGGCGTCAACGCATCAAAAGAGGAGATCAAAGGTTTCGTGAAGACAAAACTGGATTTCTAGGAAAAACTATTGATAAAATAATGTAGAGACGCCACAATGTGACGTCTCTACGTTTTTTTTCGGTGGCAACCGGTTTATTTTTCAATAAACGCCAAAATATCGCCTTTCTTCACGACCTTGCCCTGTTCGGCGATGACCTCCACGAGTTTCCCGCTCCAGTTGGTCTTGACTTCCTCAGGGGCGTAAGGTGTCTGCACATAGCAGAAGGTGTCGCCTTCGTTGTATTTGGTGCCTGTCGCAGGCGGTATCGACTTCTCGTAGGCGTCGAGTTCCCAGATGATACGGCCGCTCACCGGTGATGTCACGGCTTCGGCGTTCGGGTGACGCATTTTTCTCAAATCGTCGAGGTTGACGGTGATGCCGCTCGATTCGGCTTTTACCTTCATCTTAGCCTCTAATTCCTGGTTGAAACGACGTTTTGCCTCGCCCGACTTATATTCACGATACTGTTTCTCGTGCATCGCAAACTCGAACAGTTCCTCATCGTCCTGACCGCGGTCCCAGCCTTCTTTCTTCATCTCTTCGATGAAATGCGGCAGGGCGTCAGGATAGTTGTCCTGCGGGTTGCCAGTGAAGAACTCGAAGCCTTTCTTCTTGGCGAGCTCTACAATCTCCGGTGCCAGCGTGCCCGGGAGTTTTCCTGCCTTGCCGAGGATCATGTCCCAAGCGGCAGGGTCGATGGATGACTCGTAACGTGGCTCGTCTTTGCTGAGCGCAAAGAGGTTCATCAAGGCGATGTTCTTCGTGTACTGGCTGAACGGCGTCACTAATGGCGGGTTGCCGAGTTTTGGCCAGATATCCTGCACTTCCTGGAACATCTCGACGAGCATCTCGTCTTCGCTGAGCTCCGGAAGACCTTTGTTCTTACGGTTCATGTTGATAGCAGCGTGCACCGGCTTGAGGTCGGCCATCAAAGAGCCCATCATGCCACCTGGAAGTCCGCAACCCACAAGCAACGAGTTGATGTAACGGTTGCGCGGGTCGATCCAATAGCCGAGGAAGTCGTCGATGAAGCTCTGTGTCATGCTGCGGGCAGCCATGTAGGTCTTCATGTCGATGTCTTTCACAAGGAATCCTGCGTCTTTCAGCATTGCTGCCACCGAGATGACGTCAGGATGGACGGTGCCCCATGAGAGCGGCTCCATTGCCACGTCGACGTAGTCGCAGCCTGCCTTGCACACCTCGAGGACCGATGCCATCGAGAGGCCAGGGGTGGTGTGACCGTGATACTGCACAATGATTTCAGGGTGTTGACTCTTGATATGGTTGACGATCTTGCCTAAAGAGACAGGACGACCGACGCCGGCCATGTCTTTGAGAGCGATTTCCTTAGCACCAGCGGCGATGAGTTCGTCGGCCATGTGCATGTAATATTCGGCGGTATGCACCTGCGAATAGGTGATACTCATGGCAGCCTGCGAAATCATGCCTGCCTCGTTGGCCCACTGAATCGACGGGATGATGTTACGCACGTCGTTCAATCCGCAGAAGATACGGGTGATGTCGACGCCCTGGGCTTTTTTCACCTTATACATCAGCTGACGTACGTCGGCAGGTACCGGATTCATTCTCAACGCGTTAAGGGCGCGGTCGAGCATGTGACACTCTATGCCGCCCTTGTGCAACGCGGCAGTGAACGCGCGCACCGATGGATTCGGGTTCTCGCCGTAAAGCAGATTCACCTGCTCGGCCGCGCCTCCATTGGTCTCAACACGGTCGAAACACTTCATGTCGATGATGAGCGGCGCTATCTTCTCCAGCTGGTCCTTGCGAGGCACGTATTTGCCTGAGCTTTGCCACATGTCGCGGTAAACGAGACTAAATTTAACTTCCTTTTTCATGTTCGTTTTCTTTTATATTTTATACTTTTTTCGACTCTTTTAAATGGGATTGCAAAATTACTAACTTTTTTTCATATCTTTGCAAAAAATAAATTTCAAAATGGAGCAAATAATAGTTGAAAAGTCAAAACAGTATTTTGAGACGGTCGTTGCCATCCGCCGCGAGCTTCATCAGCATCCTGAATTGAGCTTCTGCGAGAAGAACACCGCCGAACTTATCAAACGTTATCTTGCTTCAAAAAACATTGAGTATCAATCGGATATCGCTGGATATGGCATCGTCGCGACGATAAAAGGTAATTGTCAATTATCAATTATCAATTGTCAATTGCCGACCATAGCTCTCCGTGCCGACATGGACGCCCTCCCAATCCAGGAAACATCAAACGTTCCTTATCGTTCCGTCAACCCCGGCGTGATGCATGCCTGCGGTCACGACGCCCACATTGCGATGCTGCTTGGTACTGCCTTCATCCTCAATGATTTACGCGATAAATTCTCGGGCACTATAAAGCTCATTTTCCAACCTGGCGAAGAAAAACTGCCTGGCGGAGCGTCGCTGATGATCAAAGAAGGCGTCCTCGATGATGTCGATTTAATTATCGGACAGCACGTTTACCCTGATTTGCCTTGCGGAGAGGTCGGTTTCCATGCCGGTCCGTATATGGCATCGTCCGACGAGGTCAACATCACCGTGAAGGGCAGGGGCGGACATGCCGCGAAACCTGCCGAGCGCGATAATGCGTTGCTGGCAGCGGCGAAAATAGTTTCAAAATTGTCGCAATTGTATCCAGAAAATGGCGACGTTTTATTGGCATTTGGCGGTTTTGCCGCCGACGGGACCTACAACGTCATTCCTTCCGAGGTGAAGCTGAAAGGCACAATGCGCACTTTCGATGAAGATAAGCGTAAGTCGTTAAAAGACAATATTTTAAAAATTGCAAAAGAAATCGCATCAGAATATGGTTGCGATGCTGAAGTTTTGATTGAACAGGGTTATCCTTCATTGAAAAATGATGTCGAATTGACCATTAAATGCACCGCTTTAGCGAAAGAGCTTTTAGGTGAAAAAAAGGTTAAAAATCTGCCTCAGCTGATGACAGCGGAGGACTTTGCCTGGTACTCGCAAAAAATACCGGCATGTTTCTATCGTTTGGGCACCTCCAATTCTTCGAAAGGTATAGAATTTAAACAGCATACCGCGAATTTCGATATCGACGAAGAATCGCTAAAAATCGGAATGGAAACAATGACATATTTAACAATAAATTTGTTATGAAATTACTATTGATTATGAAGATTTTATTGGTTTACGCTATTCCTGAAGAAAAAGTTGAGATTAACATCCCTAATGCTGAGGTGATTTACGTTGAAACTGGCATAGGTAAGGTGAATGCGGCGATGCGGACTATGCGCGCCATCTGTGAATATCATCCCGATATGGTGATAAATTTCGGAACTGCTGGTACGATAAATCATAAAGTCGGCGATATTTTTGTTTGTAACCATTTCATTGACAGAGATTTACGCAAGGTTACCCTCAACGGTGTCGTCTCTGAAATAGAGTTCGATAGAGACGCGATTAATCGCGTCTTTACAGGGCACCAATTAATGTATGGCACCTGTAACACCGGCGATTCATTCATCACGCAAGGCGCTGATATTGAAGGCGATGTCATCGATATGGAATCATACGCTGAGGCCGACGTCTGCCGCGAGATGGGAATCCCATTCATTGCTGTGAAATATGTCACTGACGTGGTCGGGCAGAACTCAAGTGAGGAATGGTATGCCAAGATCGCTGACGCACGTAAAGGATTGACCGAGTTTTTTGATAACAACGTCATTAAATAATGGACCTCAAGTGGTTACCGATTACTAAGAAAGAATCCGACCTGCGGGGGTGGGACGAGCTCGATATCGTGCTCGTGAGCGGCGACGCTTACGTCGACCATCCCTCGTTCGGGGCTGCTGTCATCGGTCGAACACTTGAAAAAGAAGGCTATCGCGTGGCCATAATTCCGCAACCAAACTGGCGTGACGACCTCCGTGACTTCCGTAAATTCGGCAAACCGAGATTGTTTTTCGGCGTCTCGGCAGGCTGCATGGACTCGATGGTGAACCACTACACCGCCAACAAACGCTTGCGCTCCAACGATGCCTACACCCCAGGCGGCGAGGCTGGATTCCGTCCGGATTATGCTTCGATTGTTTACTGTAACATCCTTAAACAGATTTATCCCGATGTGCCAATCGTTCTTGGCGGCATCGAGGCATCGTTGCGAAGAGTGACGCATTACGACTATTGGTCGGAATCGCTGAAACCAAGCATTCTCGTTGATTCTCATGCTGATATGGGCGTTTACGGAATGGGTGAATTGGCAAATGTCGAGATTGCAAAGGCACTTTCTGAAGGCAAAAAAATCGATGAAATCACCGATATTCCGCAGACGTTTTTCTTGAAAAAGAAATCGCAACCTGTTGATTCTCAATGGCAAGATATAAGACTAGTTTCGCATGAGGTCTGTCTGAAAGACAAGAAACTTTACGCCTCGAATTTCAAGCATGTGGAGGAGGAGTCTAACAAAAAACACGCTGCCCGATTGTTGCAAGATGTAGGAAATTATACGCTTTATATCAATCCGCCGTATCTGACTTACACAACCGAGCAAATCGACGCGGCCTTTGACCTGCCGTACACCCGCATGCCGCATCCGAAATACGCCAAACGTGGTCCGATTCCTGCTTACGAGATGATTCGTCATTCGGTGAATATCCATCGCGGATGCTTCGGTGGCTGCGCCTTCTGCACCATCTCGGCACATCAGGGAAAATTTGTGGCATCGAGAAGCAAGGAATCTATCTTAAAAGAGGTTGAAAAAGTCACTCAAATGCCTGATTTCAAAGGCTATATCAGCGATTTAGGAGGTCCGTCGGCAAACATGTATCGAATGCGTGGCAAAGATGAATCATTATGCGAGAAATGCGCCCGTCCAACCTGCATCCAGCCGAATATCTGCAAAAATCTCAACACCGACCATCATCCGCTGATAGAGCTTTACAAAGAGGTCGACAAGAACCCTAATATTAAAAAGGTGACCATTGGCTCGGGCATCCGTTACGACCTGTTTTTGACTAACGACGACCCTGACGGAAAACTCGGTTACGACGAATATTTTGAGCAGCTGATGCGACGTCACGTGAGCGGTCGACTGAAGGTAGCTCCTGAGCAAGTGAGTGATAACGTGTTGAAACTCATGCGCAAACCACCGTTTTCATTGTTCAACAAACTTAAAAAACGCTTCGATCAGGTTAACGACAAATATCATCTCAACCAGCAGCTGATACCTTATTTTATATCGAGTCATCCGGCGTGCACCTTGATGGATATGGCCGAACTTGCGGTGAAAACCAAGGAGTTGGGCTATCATCTGGAACAGGTGCAGGATTTTACGCCGACCCCGATGACCTTGGCGACAGAAATCTATTATTCAGGTTATGACCCATATACCTTGAAGCCTGTTTTTGTGGCTAAAAACAAAGAGGAAAAGCTCGCACAGCAACGGTTTTTCTTCTGGTACAAGCCCGAAAACCGCCAGTGGGTGAAGCAAACTCTAAGAAAAATGGGGAAAGCCGACTGGATATCACGACTTTACGGCCGAAACTAAATCCATCCTTTGATTTTGTAGTAAAGAAGCGCTAAATACTCGCGATAAGTGTCGATTTCGAGCTTCAGATAATTCCAGAAAGTATAGCGCAGCTTGGTACTTTCTACGTTCGGGACGTCTTCGCGGCCTTTTAATCTTTGGTTTTCCAAAGAAAGATTAAAATCAACAGTGCCTTCGTATGCCGCCATGCCTCTAACTTGTTGAAAACCAGCCTTGTTGAAGCATTTTATTGTCCTTTTCAGATGTTCTGGCGTGGTCACAACGATAATATTTGTTGTCAACAATTCCGGAAAATTTTCAGCCAATCCAAGTACTTGCGAACGTGTGTTTGTGCCAATTGTGTCATGTAATATTTCTTTTGTAACTCCTTGGTTTACAAGATAATTATCCATTTCAGCATGACAAATTGAATCTTGCGGATGGACGATGATTACCGGGCAATCATAATTCTTGGCGAGACCGGCGGTGTAATAAAGTCGCATCAGGTTGCTCGCTGATGGCATACCAGCGCCGCCCATCATTATAATATGTTGTGGCTCAAATGGTTGTACTGTATCATAATCGTGATTCGGGTCGATTCCAAGGTTATAATGCATATAAAATGGAACCGAAGTGACTCCCAAAATCAGGAAAAGGGCAAAAATGACGCCCAAAACCACGAAAAACCGATTCAAAATCTTTTTAATCATCAGTGCAAAAATACATTTTTTTTGAAAAATGGGGATAAAATATCGCAAAAATCTGTAATTTTGTGGTATGGAATTGTCGAACGACGCTATATTGAAAAAGGTCTTGCGCTACTGCGCCTATCAGGACAGGTGCACGCAGGAAGTGAGGAAAAAACTCGCCACTTTCGACATGCCCGATTCCGAAAAAGGAAAGATTTTGAAACTCCTTATTGATGAAGGCTATCTCGACGATGAACGTTATGCTTCCACTTTCGTTCGGAGCAAGATTCATCTCAAAAAATGGGGTGTGAATAAGATCCGTATGGCATTGAAACTGAAAGGTATCAGCGATGAAATCATCTCCAATGCCTTATCGGAAATCGATCCTGAAATCTATCGCGATGAGCTTATCAAAGTCTTAAAAGCGAAAAAAATCAACGAAACCGACCTCTATAAACGCAAAGCCAAATTAGCGCAATACGCCATACAAAAAGGCTATGAGCCAGGGCTGGTTTGGGATACTCTAAAATCTTTAAACAGTAAACAGTAAACTTTAAACAAAATTTGTATTTTTGCAAAAATTTTACACCTTATATTAATATGGTCACTTTAGACAGCATAAAAGAGTTAAGTAAGAGGATTGATGCCTTGAGGAGGTATCTTTGACATCGACACCAAACTGTCGAAAATAGCTGAATTAGAAGAGAAAACGAAAGCCGACGGCTTCTGGGATGACCCGAAAAACGGCAAGGTCATCATGCGCCAGATCCGCGACGTGAAGAGCTGGGTGACAGCTTACGACGAGATCGTGAAAGCCAACGACGACCTCGGCGTTTTGTACGATTTTGCCAAGGAAGGCGAGGCGACAGAAGAGGAGGTCGACAAGCAATATGCCGACGTGATAAAGCTCGTCGAAGACCTCGAGTTCCGCAACATGCTTCACGACGAAGCCGACTCTATGAGCTGCGTGCTGAAAATCAACGCAGGCGCTGGCGGAACAGAGTCGCAGGACTGGGCCGATATGCTCATGCGTATGTATATGCGCTATGCCGAGGCTCATAACTATAAGGTGAGAATAAGTAACATCCTTGAAGGCGACGACGCCGGAATCAAGTCTTGCACAATGGAAATCGACGGCGACTATGCTTATGGTTACCTCAAAGGTGAGAACGGAGTGCACCGCCTCGTGCGCGTGTCGCCATTCAACGCCCAAGGCAAGCGTATGACGTCGTTCAGCTCGGTGTTCGTGACACCTTTGATTGATGACACCATCGAGATAGTCATCGACCCGTCACGCTTGACATGGGACACATTCCGCAGCGGCGGCGCCGGCGGTCAGAACGTGAACAAGGTGGAGTCGGGAGTGCGTCTGAGATATCAGTACAAAGACCCTTACGACGGTCACGAAGAGGAAATTCTGATTGAAAACACTGAGACTCGCGACCAGCCGAAAAACAAGGAAAACGCTATGCGACTGCTGAAGTCACAGCTGTACGACAAGGAGCTGCAGCATCGCATGGAGGAGAAAAACAAGATCGAGGCATCGAAGAAGAAGATTGAGTGGGGCTCGCAGATCCGCTCATACGTTTTCGACGACCGCCGCGTGAAAGACCATCGCACCAACTATCAGACCAGCAACGTGCAGGCCGTGATGGACGGTAAGATCGATGAGTTTATTAAGGCTTACCTAATGGAATTTGGACAGAAATAATTAAGATTATGATAACATTTTTCATAGCCCTTGCCGTCTTGATTGTTGGCTATATTGTTTACGGAAAGTTTATCGAGAAGCTCTTCGGCGCTGATCCGAAACGTGCAACACCGGCCGTCACTATGGCCGACGGTGTCGACTATGTGCCGATGAAGCCTTGGCGTATATTCTTGATTCAGTTTTTGAATATTGCCGGCGTCGGTCCTATCATCGGTGCCATCATGGGAGCTCAGTTCGGAACGGCTTCGTTCCTGTGGATTGTGCTTGGCAGCATCTTTGCCGGTGCCGTCCACGACTACCTCGCAGGCATGATTTCGTTGCGCACCAAAGGCGCGAGCCTGCCTGAGATTCACGGAATCTATCTTGGCAACGGCGTGAAACAGGTCATGCGCGGATTCACAGTTATTTTAATGATTCTGGTTGGCGTGGTGTTCGTCAATACCCCGGCAACGTTGTTAATCAACAACTTCACTCCAGGTTGGAACCCGTACATCTGGGTCATCATCATCTTGGCATATTATCTCATCGCGACATTGCTTCCTATCGACAAGCTGATAGGACGACTTTACCCGATTTTCGGAATACTTTTGCTCGGAATGGCTGTCGCCATCTTCGTGGCGTTTATCCTTTACCAGCCTGAGATTCCAGAGATTTGGAGCGGGTTGCAGAACCGTCATCCTGGAGCGGCGCATAACCCAATCTTCCCGATGATGTTCATCAGCATCGCTTGCGGCGCTATCAGCGGTTTCCATGCCACTCAGTCGCCTCTTATGGCACGTTGCATGGTCAACGAGAAGCAAGGCCGTCCGATTTTCTACGGTGCCATGATCACTGAAGGTGTCGTCGCCTTGATTTGGGCAGCTGCAGCGGCATATTTCTTCGGTCCCGACAGCGTTGTCAACGTAAGCGGAATGAGCGGAGCTGCCATCGTGGGCGTGATTGCCAACACGTGGTTTACTCCAGTGATTGCTGTGATTACCATCCTTGGCGTCATCTCGGCAGCCATCACCTCGGGTGACACAGCCTTGCGTTCGGCTCGTCTCATCATCGCCGACTTCCTGCACTTCGACCAGAAGCCTATCAAAAACCGTTTGATTGTCGCCATCCCGATGTTCGCCGTGACAGCACTCATCTTGGTTTACAGCCTCGCCGACGCGAAAGGCTTCGACATGATTTGGCGTTATTTCGCTTGGGCTAATCAGGTTCTCGCAATGGTAACTCTTTGGGCTATAACGGTTTATCTCGCCAAGGAAAAGAAAAACTACATCTTCAGCCTCATTCCAGCGATGTTCATGACGATGGTCACGATGACGTATATCTTTGAATTCCCTGCTGGAAAATACATTGAAGGTGTGGGCTTCTCGAGCGTCGTCGCCCCGATAATCGCAGGCTGCATCACGATTCTGTTCACGGTTTTGTTCTTCAATTTCCGTAGAAAAAACAATAACGCCTTAAAAAGCTGATGAATACAGCTACACGAGATTTCATCGAGTCGCATCTGAAGGATGACGTGCGCCAGCTGGCGTTGCAGAAGTTTCCTGATGATGTTGATAAGATGCTGGTGCTCAATCAGATAGAGGCTCGACAGCTTCTGTCAAAGAAGGTGCCATCCTGGGCGTCGAATCCCGATTTGCTGTTCCCTAAACATCTCTCAATAGAGCAGTGTTCTTCTGAACTCACTGCGATATACAAAGCTTCGATCATCAATGGTGGCGATGTCTTTGTCGACTTGACAGGCGGTCTGGGTATCGATTCATTTTTCCTTTCTGAGAAATTCAAAACATCCTATTACGTTGAAAATCGAAAGGAACTGTGTGATTTGGCGGAACATAATTTTGCGGTTTTAGGACGAAAGATTACGGTTGTAAATGATGATTCCGAATCATTTTTATCAAAAAATCAAGATTTTGATTTGATTTTCATCGACCCAGCCCGAAGGGATGTATATAACCGAAAAATGGTCTCGTTGCACGATTGCAGCCCTGATGTTGTGAAACTTGTAGAGACGTTTCCTGAAACGTCTTCCCGCAAACCATCATTTTTAATCAAGGCCTCCCCAATGTTGGATATTTCCTTGATTACCAATGAATTGCAAAATATTTCAGAAATCCATATTGTTTCGGTGAGAAACGAATGCAAGGAGGTTTTGATAAAGATTGAACTGGGATTTGATGGGGAGATAAAATATTTTTGTGTTGATTTGAATTCCGTAGAGACGCACGGCCGTGCGTCTCTACAATACACCGAAAATGAAGAAAAATCAGCCGTTCCGACATTTTCATCGGTCGTAAAAAAATATTTATACGAGCCCAACGCTTCCCTCATGAAATCCGGCGCATTCAAACTAATCTCCCAGCGTTTCGCCATCGAAAAATTGCATGTAAACAGCCATCTCTATACCTCCGACAACCTGATTCCCGATTTCCCGGGCCGTATTTTCGAGGTCGTGGAATTTGCGCCTTTCAACAAAAAAGTCAAAAAAGAATTATTAAGCGACATCACCGAGGCGTCTGTAGCAACACGTAATTTCCCATTGAGTGCCAACGAGTTGCGAAAGAATCTCAATCTCAAGGAAAGTGATAAAAATTTCGTTTTTGGCACGACATTGATAGGGGAGAAGAAGGTGGTGATTTTATGCAAAAAGATATAAAGATGAAAAAGAAAATCTACTTCGCAGGTTCAATCCGTGGCGGTCGTGTTGATGCCGACCTTTACAACCGCATCATTTCTTACATACAGCGCACTGATATCGTGCTTACCGAGCATGTCGGCGGCAGTAACTTATGCCTCGAAGAGCAAGGTTTTGCATGCGATTCGAAGATTTACAACCAAGACACCTCTTGGCTTCGTGAGAGCGACCTCCTCATCGGTGAGTGCACCTGTCCGTCGCTTGGTGTCGGCTATGAGCTGGCCTACGCCGAACGCTTCGGAATTCCATGCCACATCTTCTACAACAAGACCAAAACTCATCTCTCCGCCATGCTCACCGGCAATCCGTATTTCCAGATTCACCCTTATGAAAAGGAAGAGGAGATTTATGGGGTGATTGATGAAATATTAAAATAAAATTGTCCTAATTCTACTTCGAAAAAAACTGCAATCTCTCGTTTTTGGAATAATAAAACCGGTGTTTCACCACAATGTAACCTTCTTCGATAAATGCAGTGAATGCCTCTCCCAGACAGTTGTCAAAGAAAGTGATAAGATTTCCTTCACGTTTCCAGGTGCCTGCTGTCATATAGCTCTGATATGTGCCGTCAGCATTGATAATCAATTTGTTATCGCTGTCTTTTGCCTCTTCATAAGCACCTGGCTGAAAACCACGCAAAGTTGTTTGGTTGCGATACATTTCACGCTCGTTCATTAAATCTTCTAACGAATGCTCGGAATCTAAGGTGTAGTATGTACTGTCGTAGTTTGTTTTATTGTAACTGTGGCTTTCTTTAAAATTTAGTTTTAGGTTTTCCATGAAACACCAGCCTTTTACCACCGAGATATCGTTGTTTTTGTCTTTTTTGACAAGCATTTGATATCCGTTGACCTGGTCATTGAGAACAATAGTGTCGTTGTGATGCTCGTAAAGACCATTCGAGATTATTCTCTCGGCGTAAATATCTTTCCAATCCAAGCGAAAACCGAAAATATAAACACTGTTGTCGCATAACGTAAGGAATGCCTTCTCTTCTGGAGCTGGAGCGTTACATTCGTATTCTTGAACCTGTCCGAATGCAGATATGATGCTAATTATCATTGTGATAATTAAGATATTTAGTTTTTTCATGGGTTTAAATTTTAACTTTGCAAAAATAGAAACAAAAACCATGTCTGTCAATACCTAAAACCCTAAAAGTTTTAGATTTTTTCTCAATTACTTCCAATAACAGGGATCCCTAATTGCTTGCAAATAGTTTTTGCAGTGTAATCAACAATGTTCGGATGACGGGGGACGGCAACTATTATTCCGTTCGGACTTTCATAGAGGCTATGGTTTGAGCCTTCGCGTCGCAACACACATCCATTCTGTTGCAGATGCTTAATTAAAAGGTTTCTTTTCATTTTATGCCATGGCTAACTTTCTGTAAAAAATTCGTTCGCCCTTGAAATTCTCGCGGGCTTTTTCCTTGTTGTACTCCAAAATCAGTGAAATCGCTTCTTTCATGTTCTCCATAAGCTCCTCATAAGTGGCACCTTGCGAAATAGCTCCGGGCAACTGCTCGCACTGACCGCAATACCAGCCGCTTTTTTCGTCCTTATGAATCAAAATTGTATATTCCATATTATCATGAATTTGTTTTGCAAAAATAATGAAAAAATCTTTTCACGCAGCCCGTTTGAAAACTTTTATCTTTTATCTCATATCTTTTATCTAAAATTTGTATCTTTGCAGTTTGTAAAATTTCTTAAAAATGGCACAGAAACCGTCAATTCCTAAGGGCACTCGCGACTTCCTTCCGGATGTCATGATGCGCCGAAATTATATATTCGACACGATAAAAACCGTGTTCAAACGCTTTGGTTTTCAGCCGATTGAGACCCCGTCGATGGAGAACCTCTCCACCCTTATGGGCAAATACGGCGACGAAGGCGACAAGCTTCTGTTCCGTATCCTCAACTCAGGCGACTTTATGTCTGGATTGGAGCAGAACGGCGAACCGCTTGACTCTCAGAAGCTTTCAAGCAAGATTTGCGAAAAAGGCCTTCGCTACGACCTCACAGTGCCGTTCGCGCGTTTCGTGGTGCAGTACCGCGACCAGATAGCGTTCCCGTTCAAACGCTACCAGATGCAGCCGGTGTGGCGCGCCGACCGCCCTCAGAAAGGCCGTTACCGCGAGTTCTACCAGTGCGACGTCGATATCATCGGCAGCGACTCACTGCTCAACGAGGCTGAGCTGGTGCAGATCGTCGATGAGGTGTTTAACAACCTAAAAATCAACGTGGTGCTGAAAATCAACAACCGCAAAGTGCTCGCTGGAATAGCCGAATATATCGGAAAACCTGACGCTCTCGTCGACATCACCGTGGCAATCGACAAGCTCGACAAAATCGGAATCGATGCGGTGAACGCCGAGTTGGCTGAAAAAGGTCTTGACAGTGAAGCCATCGCGAAGCTTCAGCCTATCCTCTTCATGCAAGGCACCGCCCGCGAGAAGATGGCGCAGCTGAAATCTCTGATGAGCGGCATCGAAATCGGTACCAAAGGCATCGAAGAGCTCGAGACACTCTTTAACTACTTGGATGCCATGGGCTTACGCATCGAATATGAACTCGACCTTACACTCGCTCGCGGTCTCAACTACTACACCGGAGCCATCTTTGAGGTGAAGGCGAAAGACGTCGCAATGGGCAGCATCTCGGGCGGCGGCCGTTACGACAACCTCACCGGAATATTCGGTCTGCCTAACGTTTCAGGCGTGGGCATCAGCTTCGGCGCCGACCGTATCTACGACGTTTTGAACGAGCTGAACCTCTTCCCAGAGAAGAACGCCGAGAATACCGAGGTTATCTTCCTGAACTTCGGCAAAAACGAAGAATTATATTGCCTCCCATATCTGCAACAGCTTCGCCGTCAAGGCATTAACGCCGAAATCTATCCTGACGCAAGCAAGATTCAGAAGCAGATGAAATATGCCGACCAACGCAATATCCCGGTGGTGGTGATGGCAGGCGAGACCGAGGTCAACGACAAGACTTTCACCGTGAAATGGATGAAAGAAGGCCGTCAGGAAAGCGTGAAAGCTGAAAATTTAATCGAAATAATCAAAAAATAACATACAATGAAGACACATTATATCTCAACAGAAACCCTCACATTTGAGGAAGTCAACCGAATCATCAGCGAGCATTATCAACTCGCATTGTCAGAAGATGCAAAACAGCGCATCCAGAAGTGCCGCGACTATCTCGACAAGAAGATGGAGACACAGAAGACCCCTATTTACGGCGTCACAACAGGCTTCGGCTCACTCTGCAACGTCAACATCTCTAAGGAAGACCTCAGCACTCTCCAGAAAAACCTGGTGATGTCGCACGCTTGCGGCACCGGCGACCTCGTCCCGGAAGAGATCATCCGCATCATGCTTCTGCTGAAGATTCAGAACATGTCATATGGTAACTCGGGTGTGCAACTCGTTACAGTTCAACGACTTATCGACTTCTTCAACAACGACGTTTTGCCTGTCGTTTACGATGAAGGTTCACTCGGCGCTTCAGGCGACCTCGCACCTCTCGCCAACCTCATGTTGCCTTTGCTCGGCCTTGGTGAGGTTCATTACAAAGGCGAGATCCGTCCGGCTGCTGAAGTCAGCAAGATTTTCGGTTGGGAGCCTATCACACTTCAGTCGAAGGAAGGTCTGGCACTGCTCAACGGCACACAGTTCATGTGTTCATACGGCACCTACGTGTTGCTCAAGGCATTCCGTCTGCAGTACCTCGCCGATATGATCGGCGCCGTCTCATTGGACGCTTTCGACGGCCGCATCGAGCCGTTCTTCGACCAGATTCATCAGATCCGTCATCACCGCGGACAGATTGTCACCGCTGAGCGTTTCCGTAACTTCCTGAAAGGCAGCGAGATGATCGCACGCGAGAAACAGCATGTCCAGGACCCATATTCATTCCGTTGCATCCCACAGGTTCACGGCGCTTCAAAAGACGCCATCGCTTACGTGTCACAGATCCTCGGTGAGGAAATCAACGCCGTCACCGACAACCCGACAGTGTTCCCTGATGAGGACATGGTCATCTCGGCAGGTAACTTCCACGGACAGCCTCTGGCATTGAGCCTCGACTTCCTCGCCATCGCAATGGCAGAGCTCGGCAACATCTCAGAGCGCCGTACATATCAGCTCATCGCCGGAAAACGCGGCCTGCCGTCGTTCCTCGTCGCTGAGCCAGGTCTGAACTCAGGCTTCATGATTCCTCAGTACGCAGCTGCTGCTATCGTCAGCCAGAACAAACAGCTCTGCACGCCGGCATCAGTCGACAGCATCGAGTCGTCACAGGGTCAGGAAGACCACGTGAGTATGGGTGCTAACGCAGCCACAAAGGCCTTGCGCGTCGTCAACAACCTCGAGCGCATCCTCGCCATCGAGCTCTTCAACGCAGCACAGGCCCTCGACTTCCGCAAGCCTATCAAATCATCAGCATTCATTGAGAATTTCGTCGCTGAATACCGCAAAAAAGTGGAATTCGTGAAAGTCGACAAGGTGATGTACACCGAAATCGCAAAGTCAGTCGAGTTCTTGCAAAATTACAATCTTGGAGAAAAAATCTTTGAAAAATAATATATTATGGAAGAATTAAATCAAGGCGAAAGCTACAACGAATTTGAAAATCCGCAGCCGGTTCGTCCGTTCGGTCTCTCGTTTTTCTGCATCCTGTCGTTCATCAACGCAGTTTTGCAGTTTTTGATCAATTTCTTATCGTTTTCGGTGTTTAACACAATGAAAACCGTGACCAGCGATGAGAAATTTCTTGAATTGTATGAAAATATGGGCATCGATGAGGACCAGTTGGAGACTGCCTTGGCAGTGTTTTTCGCTCCGGGCATGTTCTATTATCTCATCACCTCATTACTCTACATCGGCTCGTTTATCGGCGTTTTGTACATGTGGAAGATGCAGAAGAAGGGCTTCCATTACTATGCAATCGCCCAGATTCTGATTCTTATCGTCGCCGCGCTGATGTACTTCGGCGCAACAGGCACATCGCCATGGAGCAGCATCATCACGACCGCCGCATTTATCGGCATCTATTTCATCTATTATAAAAAAGTGATGGAATAATGGAACAGGAAGTGAAGGAGAGACAGAGTATTTTTAAGGAGCGAAAGCACGTTACGCTTGGCATGAAGCTGGTGTGCACCTTCGCGATTACCTATTACATACTCTTTTTCTCTTTCATGACCTATATCCTTCTGAAATACAGCACAGTCTTCGACGAGGACTATCTCGACCCTAATTTGCACGAGTTGGTGGCCTCGAACCACTACACCTTATTTATTATTCAATGGGTACTCCTTGCGGCCATCGTCACAAGTCTGTTTTTGGTCTTTTTCAAGAAACGTTTCGGTAAGTTTCTTTTCATGATTTTTACCATCTTACTCGTTGTGTGTCAATTCTTTACGACTTATCCGCCAGCGTGGGACGTTTATGTTTTGGAGCTTCTCATACTGCTGATAATTGCACCTTTGAGGGTTATTTCAAAATTTACTGAAAAAATAACAAATTAAAAAAATATGAACCACATCACATTGTCGGGCGAGCTGGGTAGCGGCAAGAGCACCGTCGCCAATTATCTGATCAGTAAAATGCCTTTCAAGATAGTTTCGGCAGGTCTTTTATTCCGTCAGTTGGCTGCAAAACACGGCATGTCGGCTAAGGAATTCAACGAGTTTATCGAGAACGACCCGAAATATGACCATTACGTCGACGACACCATGGCAGAATTGGGCAAAACCGACGAAAAAATCATCTTCGACTCGCGTATGGCATGGCATTTTGTGCCTTCGTCGTTCAAGATTTACCTTTATGTCGATGTGGACACTGCAACGGAGCGAATTTTCAACGACAAGGGTCGCGTGAGCGAGTCATATTCCGACAAGGCGACGGCCCGTCAGGAGATCATCGACAGAAGGAAGAGCGAGCTGTTGAGATATCAGAATTTTTACCATTGCAACCTCGACGACTACAGCAACTACGATTTGATAGTCGACACCAGTCACGCCAGCAGAGATGAGGTTAACGAATTGGTTTTCAATAGTTTCCAAGCTTTTAACGAAGAAAAGGAATATACCAAGATATGGCTTTCCCCGAAGTCATTAATTTTGACAGGAAATGAGCCGGACGACACCGGTGAAAAATTAATTATCAACAAAAAAGATGGCAAATTTATCGTCGAAAAGGGTTTTTCGAAGGTGAAAAAAGCGCTCGAAAATCGTCAAAGCCTTGTGGCTGTTGATGTTGTGAAATGTTGATATTTTTGTTGAAAAAAAGATAAAAAAATGTATTTCCAAGCGAAAAGTTTTGTATAATTTTGCAAAGAGATAGTTCAAAAAGTCGCATTTTTGAATTACTCAGTATTTACTAACATAACGAGCATTAACAATATACAAAAACTAGTAGCATGGAGTTTAACCAGGTCTTTATTATCAAGAGAAATGGTAAGCGCGAGCCTTTCTCGGTCGATAAAATCAAAAATGCAATTCAGAAAGCCTTCCTCAGCGTCGGTAGCTTCGCTCCGCAGGAGGTTCTCACCAACATCATGAGCCGTGTCAGCATCCACGACGGTATCTCGGTCGAAGAGATCCAGAACCAGGTGGAAAACGCTCTCATGGCCGAACGTTATTATAACGTCGCCAAGTCGTATATCCTCTATCGTCAGCGTCACTACGAAGATCGTGAGGTGAAGGATAAGCTCGACTTCCTTATCAATTACTGCAACGCACAGAACGCGGCAACCGGAAGTAAGTACGATGCCAACGCCAACGTCGAGAAGAAAAACATCGCCACACTCATCGGCGAGCTTCCGAAGTCGAACTTCATCCGTTTGAACCGCCGTATGCTTTGCGACCGTATCAAAGACATGTACGGTAAGGAAGTGGCCGACAGATATATCGAGTTGCTCAATCATCATTTTATATACAAAAATGACGAGACGAGCATCGCTAATTATTGCGCATCAATCACCATGTATCCTTGGCTGCTCGAAGGCACCAAGTCGATAGGCGGCAATGCCACACGTCCGACGAACCTCAAGTCGTTCTGCGGCGGCTTCATCAACATGGTGTTTATGGTGTCATCAATGCTGAGCGGCGCCTGCGCAACACCGGAGTTCCTGATGTATCTCAACTATTTCATTCAGATGGAATACGGAAAGGATTATTACAATCGCGCTAACGAAGTGGTCGAGCTGTCAAACCGCCGTCGTACCCTCGACAAGGTCATCACCGACTGCTTCGAACAGATAGTTTACTCCATCAATCAGCCTACTGGTGCCCGTAACTACCAGTCGGTGTTCTGGAACATCTCCTACTACGACAAATTCTATTTTAAGAGCCTCTTCGGTAACTTCTACTTCCCTGATGGCAGTCAGCCTGACTGGGATTCGCTCAACTGGCTCCAGAAACGTTTCATGAAATGGTTCAACGCCGAGCGTCTCAAGACCGTCTTGACATTCCCTGTCGAGACCATGGCACTCCTTTCGGAAAATGGCGATATCGCCGACAAGGAATATGCCGACTTCACTGCTGAGATGTACGCTGAAGGCCATTCGTTCTTCACCTATGTCAGCGACAATGCCGACTCATTGAGCTCCTGCTGCCGTCTCCGCAACGAGATCCAGGACAACGAGTTCAGCTACACCCTCGGTGCCGGCGGCGTGTCGACAGGCTCGAAGAGCGTGCTCACCATCAACATGAACCGCTGCATCCAGTACGAAGAGCAGAACCGCCTGCCGTTCCTGAGCTTCGTCGAAGAAGTCATCGACCTCATGCATAAGGTCCAGATGGCTTACGACACCAACCTCCGCTACCTTCGCGAGAAAGGCATGCTCCCGTTGTTCGACGCCGGCTACATCGCCATCGACCGCCAGTACCTCACAATAGGTGTCAACGGCATCGTCGAGGCAGCCGAATTTAAAGGCATCGAGATCAGCGATAACCCTGAGTATCAACACTTTGTGGAAGAAATCCTCAGCCTTATCGAGAAGTACAACAAGCAGTACAAGAAGCCAGGCCTGATGTTCAACTGCGAGATGATCCCTGCCGAAAACGTGGGTGTGAAACATGCCAAGTGGGACAAGGAAGACGGCTACAAGGTGCCTCGCGACTGCTACAACAGTTACTTCTATGTCGTTGAGAATCAGAACACTAACGTTCTCGACAAGTTCAAACTGCACGGCGAGCGTTACATCAAGCACCTCACAGGCGGCTCGGCATTGCACTGCAACCTCGAGGAACACCTCACACAGGATCAGTACCGCCAGCTCCTCAGAGTGGCATCGAAAGAAGGCTGTAACTACTTCACTTTCAACATTCCTAACACCGTTTGCAACGACTGCGGTCACATCGACAAACGTTACCTCAAGAAGTGCCCTAAGTGCGGCAGCGAGAACCTCGACTACCTTACACGCGTCATCGGCTACATGAAACGCGTCAGCAACTTCTCACAGGCACGTCAGGTGGAAGCAGGCAAACGTTTCTATGCCAAATTTTAGGTCAAAGAAACAATGTTGAAATACTACAACTATGACGTCGTCTTTCAGGAAGTACCTGATGAAGTGAGTCTGGCAATAAACATCACCAACTGCCCGAATCACTGTCCCGACTGCCATAGTAAACATCTCTGGGAGGATATAGGCGAGCAACTCTCGGAAGATGAACTCAAGAGACTCGTTGAGATATACAGAGGCGACATCACCTGCGTGCTTATCATGGGTGGTGACGCCTCGAAAAACGAGGTCGAAGCACTCGCACATTATATCAAACATTCATTGAACCTAAAAGTCGCTTGGTATTCTGGCAGATATGATAAGCCACTGAATATCAGCGACTTTGATTATTTGAAGTTTGGTCCGTATCTTGAAGAGAAAGGCGGACTGAAGTCGGCCGACACCAACCAGCGTTACTACAAGGTGGTCGACGGCGAGCTGATAGACCAGACTGAGAGGTTCCGCAAACGCTAAGATTTTCAGATGGAAGAGAAAAAGATAAACCATATCGACCTTACCAAGGTGCTGGCATCGAAAGGCATCAAGCCGCGGCGCTGGATAGTGCGACTGCTCAACCGTCTGCTGCATGTCAAAGATATCAACGACACCCTCGACGCTTGCGGCGACAAGGAAGGAGTGGAGTTTGCCAAGGCCGTGATGGATCATCTCAACATCACCGTCGAGCTGGTCAACTCCGAGCGTATCCCTAAGGAAGGCAACCCTATCATCATCGCCAACCATCCGCTGGGCGGTCCCGACGGCATGGCACTCATCGCCGCCGTGGGCGCGGTGCGCGACGATATCCTCTTCCCGGTCAACGACTTCCTGATGTATATCGACCAGCTGAAGCCAGTGTTTGTGCCTATCGACAAGGTGCATGGCAACCGTAACACCGCCAGCGGAATAAACGCGGCGTTTGCGGGCCGTAACGTCTTGCTGTATTTCCCGGCCGGACTGTGCTCACGCCGCATCAAAGGCAAAATCACAGACCTCGAGTGGAAAACCACGGTGATAAAGAAAGCCATCCAGCATCAGCGCGACCTCATCCCGGTGCATATCGAGGCCCGCAACCGCCGCCGTTTCTACAGCATCGCCAACTGGCGCAAACGACTGGGCATCAAGTTCAACTTCGAGATGGCACTGCTGCCTGGCGAGATGTTCGCACAACGAGGCAAGACCTTCCGCATGACGGTGGGCGAGCCAATCCCGTGGCAGACCCTCGACGACGGCACGCCGGCGATAGAATGGGCACAGCGTCTGCACGACCAGATTTATAATATAAAATAACGTAAAATATTGAGAATCATGGACTTATCGTATATCATCCCTCCGGTACCCCGCGAGCTTATCAAGAAAGAGCTGAAGAGAAAACATTTTCTCCGTCACACCAACCACGGCAATAAAGAGATCTACATCACCACGGCGGCGCTGTCACCAAACATCATGCAGGAGATAGGCCGTCTGCGTGAGCTGTCGTTCGCCACAGAAGGCGGCGGCACCGGCAAACCCCTCGATATCGACGAGTTTGACCTTCTGCCGGAACCATATTGCTTCAAGCAGCTCATCGTCTGGGACCCGGTGGAGGAGGAGATAGTGGGCGGCTACCGTTTCATCCATGGCAGCAACATGTTCCATTCGGTCGACGGCGCACTCTACACCCCGACAGCCGAACTGTTCCATTTTACTGATACTTTCATCAATAAATACCTGCCTTACACCCTCGAGCTGGGACGCTCGTTTGTGCAGCCGGCCTATCAGCCGAGCGCCGACATACGCAAAGGCATGTATTCGCTCGATAACCTCTGGGATGGCCTTGCCACGCTGGCGATGGAGATTCGCAACACGAAATATTATTTCGGAAAGATCACCATGTATCCGCACATGAACCGTCAGGCCAAGGACATGATTCTTTATTTCTATCAGAAACATTTTCCTGATAAAGACGGACTGGTGTGGCCAAACGAGCCGCTCCTCATCGAGACCGACTACAACAAGCTTCACGAGCTGTTTACCGGCCGCAACTATAAGGAAGACTACCAGATTCTACAACGTTCGGTGCGCGAGCTCGGCTCGTATGTACCGCCACTCGTCAACGCCTACATGAACCTGTCGTCGACCATGCGCTCATTCGGTACCGCCTACAATCATGCCTTCGGCGAGACAGATGAGACGGGTATCCTCGTGGCGGTGAAAGACATCTACCCCGAGAAGAGCGAGCGCCACTTTAAGTCGTACATTATGCGTAACCCGCTGTTTATGAGGCGTAAACTGTTCAAAATCACGCGGCCTGACAGCCCGCTGAGTAAAATTCGACTTAAGAAAAAAGATATTAAGGAAGAGGAATAAGAACTAATGTTCTCTCAGAATCTTCATCAGGACCTCGATGTCAGCCTTGTACTGGTCGAGGTTCTCTTTTTTTACAGGGTCGGCACTCGGTGATTTGAACTTCAGCGGATCGATGTAGGTGCCGTTTTTCTGCAGACGGAAGTCGAGATGCGGTCCCGTGGCAGTGCCCGTCATTCCTACATATCCTATCGTTTGGCCTTGTTTCACCTTCGTACCCTGAGCAATGCCCTTGGCGAAGCCTTTGAGGTGCATGTAAGTAGTGGTATAAGTGCTGTTGTGTTTGATTTTCAGGTAGTTGCCGCCGCCTTTGTTGTCCCAGCCTTTCGCGATGACGGTGCCGTCACCAATCGATTGCACCGGTGTCCCGCTCGGAGCAGCATAGTCGACACCATGATGCGGACGAACGATCTTATGCACCGGATGCATCCTCGCCTCCGAGAAGGTGGAGCTGATGCGACGGTAGTTCAACGGAGCCTTCAGGAAAGCCTTGCGTAAGTTCTCACCTTTCTCGTCGAAATATTCCTTGCGCCCGTCTTGTTCATAGCTGAAAGCATATTTGCTGTCGCCGCCGCTCTTGAAATAAGCTGCCAGCACGTTACCGATGCCAAAAGGAATTGTATCGTGCACGATATATTTTTCTTCATAGATAACCTTGCATGAGTCGCCGGCCTGGATGCCGAAGAAGTCGATGGTCCAAGCGTAGATGTCGGACAGTTCGAGTATCAGACTGGCGTCGCAGCCTGCCTCTCTCATGGCATTCCACAGGCTCGACTTGATTTCCACGCCCACGTGTTCGACTTTCGTGATGACTTCTTTCTCACCCCTCCATGCTGATAATGAATCGGTCAGCTGAAAAACGGCGTAGTTTGTCCTGTCGATTTCATAAATCCAGTATTTCGCCGTCGGGATGCTGTCGCGCGTCAGCAAAAACGTGTATTTGTTGCCGACTTTGATCTTTCGCACGTCGAAAACACCGCGGTGGTTCCTGTCTATATAGTTGACGGTACCATAACTCACACCTTCTTTTTGCAAGATGTTGGCTAGAAATTCGTTTTTCTGCACTTGGCCTTCCAACACGTCGAGCGAATCGATGCAGATGCCATACAGATACTGCGGTTCAGCCTGTTTCTTTGTCTTTTTACCTGATGTCTCCTCGTTTCTGCAACCGCACGAAACCAAAAACATCAATAAAACCAATAATGGTGTGATTCTTTTCATGTTTTTTTGTTTTCATAAATAGGGACGCACGCGGTGCGTCCCTACAATTATCAATTGTCAATTATCAATTGTCAATTATTTTGTTGCTTCAGCGTATCCCGCTCTCACTGCCTTGATGTTAAGGTCAACCACATCCTGGCCTTTCTTGCCGAAGATATGTGCTATGGCCTCTTCCACCTTAGCCATCTCGATGCCGAGATATGGGATGGTCGCTCCGAGAAGCACCATGTTGGAACGTGCCTTGAGCTGTTTTGCCACCTCGTTGGCGTCGAACATCACTACATGTTTGAGTTTTTTTAACTCGGCATGCACCTTCTCGATGTCAGGGTAGTTGTTAATATTGATGAACGGGTCGGAGTTGGTGATCACCCAGCCTTCCTTGCTGAGCCATGGCAGATAGCGCAGGGCTTCCATAGGCTCGCTCGAAAGGATAATGTCGGCCTTGCCTTCAGGGATGACATCGGCGAAGATAGGCTCGCTTGACAAACGCAGATGCGAGAACACCGAGCCGCCGCGCTGCGACATGCCATGGATTTCCGATTGTTTCAGGTTCATACCCATGTTGAGGGCAGCATCTGAGATGATTTTGGCAACCGACACTATGCCGTCACCACCAACACCACACAAAACGATATCTTTTTTCATATTTTTCTGGATTTAAAATTCAAAATTCAAAATTTAAAATTCAAAATTCAAACATTTATTTCTTTAAATGTTTCTTCAACTCGACGATGCAGGTGCGGTGAGGGATGATGACCGACACACCGTTATAGTTGACCTCTTCTTCGATGATTCTGACGTTCTCCTCGTGGTTCTTCGGCAACGGGATGATGTCGCGGATATGCTCAGGCTCTACACCGAGACCTTCGCAGATGCGGCGGATCTTGTTGTGTGCCGACGATGGCTGACCACCTGTCATGGCGGTGATGTCATTGTCGAGGATCATGACGACGACGTTAGCTTTCTCGTTGACGCAGTCCATGAGACCTGTCAAGCCGCTGTGACCGAAGGTGCCGTCACCGATGACTGCCACGCTCGGGAAGATACCCACCTCGCTGGCTCCCTTGGCCATTGTGATGGAAGCACCCATGCACACTGTGGTGTTGATGGCGCCCATGTTGAAACCTAAGGTATAGCAGCCGATGTCGCCAAATACCTTGCCACCCTTATGTTTTGCCATCACCTCGTTCAATGCTGTGTAGCTGTCGACGTGCGGGCAGCCCTGGCAGAGCGCCGGAGGACGGTTGGTCACGACTTCCGGCACAGCTAATGTTGCTTCAGCCTTCAAACCTAATGCTTTAGCAACTTTCTCGGCGTTGAGTTCTCCGTCGCGGCGGATGGTCTCGTCAAGACGGCCTCTCACTTTCTTTCCTTTGCCGAGGAAACCTTTAACCTGCTCCTCAACGAATGGCTGTCCGTCTTCGAGGACGAGAATCTCATCGCATTCGTCATAAAGCTTGTTGATCATGTTGTATGGCAACGGATATTGTGTGATCTTCACCACTGGATATGGGCATTTCCCGTTAGGGAAGTTTTCCATAAGATAGTTGTATGCAATACCTGTAGTGATGATGCCTATCTTCTTGTCGGTGCCTTCAATGAATTTGTTGTAGCCAGACTCTTCAGACATTTTTGTAAATGTCGGCTGTTTGTCGATCAACTGTCTGTAAAGGCGTTTTGCGTTGGCAGGAAGGAGCACGAACGACTTTGCGTCGGCTGGCTCGGTGAGCTCGTTCTGCTTGCGTGCTGGTCTCAGTTCAACACCTGCGCGGCTGTGTGCCAGACGGGTAGGGATGCGGTAAAGCACCGGAGTGCCAAGCTTTTCGCTCAACTCAAAACCATAATGTACCATGTCGTACGCCTCTTGCTGGTTTGAAGGCTCCAACATCGGTATCATAGCCCAGTGACCGTAGAAACGGCTGTCTTGCTCATCCTGCGATGAGAACATGCTCGGGTCGTCGGCAACAACTACCAGAACGCCTTTAGTTCCGATGATGGCGGCATTCATAAACGGGTCGCCGCACACGTTAAGACCGACATGCTTCATACATGTCATGGCGCGTTTTCCGGCATAAGCCACACCTAACGAAGCCTCAAGAGCTGTCTTCTCGTTGGCGCACCAGTTGGCGATAACGCCCTGTTCCTTGGCCTGTTTAGAGTTTATGACATACTCCGTAATCTGTGTGGAAGGAGTGCCCGGATAACTGTTGATGGCACTGCCTCCGGCATCAATAAAGCCCTGTGCAATGGCCTCATCACCAAGTAATAAGATTTTCTTCATGTATTTTAAATTTTAATATTGTTGTTCTCTAGAATTCGGCAAATTTATGAAAAAATTTTCATATGGCAATGCCTTTTTAGAGATTTAAATAAAAATTATTTTGTTGTACGTATTGAAAAATGTTGTATATTTGCAAGTTTAAAAACGAGTAATGAAAAAACTTATTACAAGCGACGATATCATCAGATACTTCAAGTGGAGCAAACTGACCAAGCCACTCGTAGCTCTTGGCTTGAATATCTTGGGCTTCCGGAAGATTAACCGCTTGTATTCACCATCAGCCGACCTCGAGAATTTGCCGTTTACCGACGACATGCTCATGCGTTATAACATCACTTATGACGTAAATGAGAATGAGCTCAACTGCATCCCGAAGGAAGGTCCTTTCATGCTCGTTTGCAACCATCCGTTCGGAGCTATCGAAGGAATCATCCTTTACAACGCTATCGCGAAAGTGCGTCCCGACTTTAAGATCATGGCGAATTTCGTCCTTGGATTCATTCCGAATCTTAAAGATGTGTTCTTCTCAGTCAATCCTTTTGAAAATAATAAGGAGCTGGCGGGAAGTAACGGCGGCATCAGGGCTTCGTTGAATCAGCTCAAGGAAGGTCATGGCTTGGGTGTGTTCCCGGCAGGCGAGGTGGCTCGCTATCACGGACATAGCTTCCCGGAGGATATCGCATGGTCGCCGTCGATAGCCAAGCTCGTGCAGAAGACCAATGTGCCTGTGATTCCTGTGTATTTCGACGGCAATAACTCGCATAAGTTCTACTTCCTGACGAGGATACATCCTATTCTTGGCACCTTCCGCCTCGTGAAGGAGTTGCTCAACAAGCGTAACAAAAAGATTATCATCAAGATAGGTAAGCCGATTCTTCAGTCGGAGGTGGCTCAATATGAGACTCCTGAAGCTCTCGCGGCATATCTCAAAAACCGCAGCTACGCCTTGCAGGCCAATATCTCGCAGGAGACCAAGAAGTTCCGTTCACGCGTCAGCGATCCTATCGACCCGCCGTTCCGTCCGTCGGACCTTGCCCGCGAGCTCCGCGCCATCCGCAAGAAATCGCTGTTGTTTACCACTGCCGACTTCGAGTGCTATCTCGCCGATTATGACAAGATTCCGCATGTGATGCACGAGATGGGCCGTCGTCGTGAAGAGGCATTCCGCGCAGTGGGCGAAGGCACCGGAAAGAGCATCGACACCGACAACTACGATACATATTACAAGCACCTCATCCTCTGGGATACCAAGGAGCAGACCATAGCTGGCGGCTATCGTATCGGTATTGGAGATGAGATTTATGAAAACTACGGCGCACGCGGCTTCTACGTCGACTCGCTGTTTAATATCGACCCGAAATTCGAGCCTTATCTGAAAGAGACGATAGAGCTCGGCCGTTCGTTCGTGTCGGTCGACTACCAGAAAGACATCCTTCCGCTTCTGCTCCTCCTGAAAGGACTGATGGAAACCATCATGCGTTACCCGAAGATGAACTACTTCATCGGACCTGTCAGCATCAGCAGCTGGTACCCGAAGTTCTACCAGAGCCTCATGGTTTACTACGTCACAACGAAGCATACCAACGAGGAGATATCGCAGCTGTTCCATCCTAAAACCCCATTTGTGCCTAACTTCAACAAGTGTGACATTCAGGTTTTGATGGAAAAGAATATGGAAACCGTCGACAAGTTTGACCGCTACCTTATGAAGCTCAGCAACGGTGACTACCGCATGCCTACGCTGTTTAAGAAATATCTCAAGATCAACTCTAAGTTCTTGTGTTTCAACGTCGACCCTGACTTCAACGACACCCTCGACGGACTTCTTCTGCTTAACTTTGCCGACTATCCGAAGGAAGAGCTCGACATGATGCTCAAAGATATCCCTGAGGAGAAACGTCCTGCCTACTACAAACGTTTTGGCAAGGAATAATTGACATTTTGTCATTTTTTACAATTTGATGCAGCAAAATCCACTTTTTTTCGTTATAAGTACGAAAAATCATCAATTTGGTATGATATTTGATGGAGTTTAATTGTAACATTTTTTAAGATATGGAAAACAACGCAAAAAAACTTGAACGTGCCCGCACCAACAAAATGATCGCTGGTGTTTGCGCAGGATTGGCTAACTACTTCAACATCGACGTCACCCTGATGCGAGTGCTATTCGTGGTGGCAATGATCGGTGGCGGCTTCGGCTTCTGGATGTATATCATCCTCTGGATCGTGGTGCCTGAAGAACATCTGTTGGGGCAAGGTGATACCGGATATAAAAAGGATGAGCCCATCGACATAACGCCGAAGGACGAAAGGGAAGAGAAGAAATCGGGCAACGGAGCCCTGATTGCCAGCTTGATACTGATTTTCATCGGTTTGGTGGCGCTGGCCGACAACTTCCTGTATGTGGCATGGGTGTGGAAACTGTGGCCGATGATCCTTATCATCATTGGTGCTGTAATTCTTGCTAACTCTTTTAAAAACAATAACAATGGACAATAACGAAAACAATAAAAACGTAGGCTTCGGCAATGGCATGGTCCTCATAGTCATAGGTATCATAGCACTTTGCGTGACATTCTTCGATGTTGATTTGGATTGGGATGTTTTGATTGACTTATGGCCTATCTTGCTGATAATCATAGGAATATGTATCATGCCAATAAACAAATGGGTGAAAACGGCCTTGGCATTGTCGCTCGTGGCGCTAGGCATCATGGCATATCAGAACAGAATTGAAGAGGGGAAAGGCGGCAAAACAGTCGAAATCATCTCGTCATATCTTGATGATGATGACGATGATGGCGTCGACTTCTAAATAAAAACAATATATAATTATTTCGTAGGGACAGATTCGCGTCTGTCCCTCATTCGCATTTGGCAAAATTTGAAAAATAGGAGGAAAAACTATGGAATATAAAGATTATTATAAGGTTTTAGGCGTCGACCGTTCTGCAAAACAGGACGAGATCAAAAAGGCGTATCGTAAGCTCGCCGTGAAGTATCATCCGGATAAAAATCCGGGCGACAAGGCGGCAGAGGAGAAGTTCAAGGAGATCTCGGAGGCTTATCAGGTGCTCGGCAACGAGGAGTCGCGTAAGAAATACGACGAGCTCGGCGCCAACTGGAAGCAGTATGAGAACATGAACTACGGAGGTCAGGGGTTCCAAGGCTTTGAGGGATTCCAGGGCTTCGGAGGCAGCGGTTTCTCCGATTTCTTCGACATGTTTTTTGGAGGTAATGGTGGAGGCTTCGATTTCAGCAACATCGAAGGCTTCGGTGGCGGTCGCCGTTCTCGCACCCGGGCGATGAAAGGCCAAGACCTCACGGCGTCGATAGATCTGACGCTGCGTGAGGCCTATGCTGGCTCACAGAGAATCATCAATGTGGGGAGCGAGACCATCAAGATAAGCATCAAACCCGGTGTGAAGTCGGGACAGACACTGAGAGTCAAGGGCAAGGGCGGCCGTGGTGTGAACGGGGGCGAGAACGGCGACCTTCTTATGAAGATTAATATCTTGCAAGACCCTGTGTATCAACGCGATGGCGACGACCTCATCAGGACCGTCAACATCGATGTCTACACTGCCATCCTTGGCGGAAAGATTGAAATCGACACCATGAAGGGCAACGTCAGCGTGCCGATCAAGGCGCAGACGCAAAACAACAGCATGCTTCGTCTGAAAGGCCTCGGAATGCCTCATTACGGCAAGGAAGGAGCAGGCGCTCTTCTGCTGAAAATACAGATAGTTCTGCCAAATCATTTTTCCGAAAAGGAACTTGAATTGATAAAACAAGCCAAAGAAGCGTAAATTCTTAAGAAAAAAAGTTGGTCGGTAATAAAAAATTCATTATCTTTGCACGTTTTTAATGACACTATTTAAAACTGCTCGATAATGAAGATGATTACGAGAACAACAAAGCAGATTTTTTTGCTGGCTTTCTTATTGATTACCAGTGTTTTAGCAAACGCACAAGGTGACAACTCCATAAAAGGTTTCGTTTATGAAAAGTCGAACGGTGAGCCCGTGATGTTCGCCAACGTGTTTTTGAAGGGCACCACTCATGGCTCTACCACCGACATCAACGGATATTTCAGCATCACACGTATCCCCGACGGCACATATACACTCATGGTGACATCGGTGGGTTACGACACCATCGCGGAGAATGTTTCGGTTAAGGGAAATCAGATTATTACCAAGAAATTCAGCATCGAGGAGGCTTCAATCCAGCTTGCGGCAGTGAGCATCAGCGCCGACAAGATCGAGGCGAAGACCGAAACCAAGACCTCTGTCGTGTATATCACCCCTAAGACCATCACCAAGATCCCTTCGGTGGGCGGTCAGGCCGACTTGGCACAGTATCTGCAGGTCATCCCTGGCGTGGTGTTCACCGGTGACCAGGGCGGTCAGCTCTACATCCGTGGTGGCTCGCCGATTCAGAACAAGGTGCTTCTCGACGGAATGATAGTCTATAACCCGTTCCACAGCATAGGCTTGTTCTCAGTGTTCGACACCGATATCATCAGAAATGCTGAGGTTTATACCGGAGGCTTCGGCGCAGAATACGGCGGCAGAGTGTCATCAATAATGGATATCACCACCCGCGACGGTAACAAAAAACGCATCTCTGGTAAGATCGGAGGCTCGACCTTCGGTGCCAAGGTGATGGTGGAAGGTCCGCTCAAGAAGGCAAAGACCGACGAGGATATGAGCATCTCGTTTATAGTGTCGGCAAAGAACTCATATCTCGAGCAGACCAGTCAGTCGATATACAGCGGAATCCTGAACGGCGAGATTTTGCCTTATAACTTCCAGGATGTCTACGGAAAAGTGTCGTTGAACGCCCAAAACGGCAGTAAAATCAACTTCTTCGGCTTCAGCTTCAACGACCAGGTGAACAACTACAAGGCTATCTCCGACTTCAGCTGGAAGTCGTACGGCGGAGGCTCCAACTTCGTGCTTATCCCAGGAAAATCGCCGGTTCTCATCGAAGGTAACGTGGCATATTCGAAATACGACGCAAATCTTTCGGAAGAGAACAACCCTGGCCGTTCGAGCTCTATCGACGGCTTCAACGCAGGCTTCACATTCTCATATTTCCTTGGCAAAAACACCTTGAAATACGGTATCGAGCTCCTCGGGTTCAAGACAGTGTTCGACTACACCAAGTCGAACGGCATCAGGCTCAACCAGACGGAAAACACTACCGAGCTTGGCGCTTTCGTCAAGTACAAATGGCAGCTCGACAAACTCATCATCGAGCCGAGCATGCGTATTCAGTGGTACGCCTCCTTGGCGGAGATATCACCTGAGCCGCGTCTCGCAATAAAATACAATGTCACCGACTGGTTCCGTCTCAAAGCGGCAGCAGGTATGTACTCACAGAACCTCATCGCAGCCAACAGCGACCGCGACGTGGTGAACCTCTTCTACGGATTCCTCTCAGGACAAGACAACATCCCTAAGAAATTCAACGGAAAAGAAGTGAAGACAAAGCTTCAGAAAGCTAACCATTATATCGTGGGAACCGAGTTCGACGTGTTCGACAACATCACCCTTAACGTTGAAGGCTATTACAAGGATTTCCGCCAGCTGACCAACATGAACCGTAACCAGATCTACTCGGAAAGCAACCATCCGTCGTACGCTTCGGAGGTCGAATGGCGCGACTTCATGCTTGAAAACGGTCATGCCTACGGCGTCGACGTGTCGGTGAAATACGAGTTCCTGAGATGGTATTTCTGGGCAGCCTATTCGTTGGCTTACGTCAATAAAAACTACGAGAATGCCGAGCATGAGATGATCAACTACCGCACCCACTACGACCGTCGTCATAATGTCAACCTTATCGTGACTTACACCGGCGGCGCACGCAAACAGTGGGAGTTCAGCGGTCGTTGGAACGTGGGCTCAGGCTTCCCGTTCACCCAGGTCAGCGGATTCTACGAGCATTACCAGTTTAACAACATGGGAATGAGCATCATCCAGGATAGCGGCGACCTCGGCATCATCTACGGCGACCTCAACAAAGGACAGCTACCGTGGTACCACCGCCTCGACCTCGACGTGAAACGTAAGTTCTGGTTTACAGATAATATCGTGCTTGAAGCCGACTTCAGCGTAACTAATGTTTACAACAGAGACAACATCTTCTATGTTGATATCATCACAAGCGAAAACATCTATCAGCTGCCGCTGATGCCGAGCTTGGGCTTGACTTTAACATTCTAAATATGATAGAGCCTTCTTTAAAAAAGATACCACACGAGATGACAATACACGGTCATACTCGTGTGGACAACTACTATTGGCTCAACCAGCGCGAAAATCCTGAGGTTTTGGAATATCTAAAGGCCGAGAACGCCTATCAGGAAGCGATGATGAAACACACCGAGCCGCTGCAGAAACAGCTGTTCGACGAGATAGTGGGACGCATCAAGCAAGACGACATGTCGGTTCCGGTGAAACACCACGGCTACTGGTATTACACGCGATTTGAGGAGGGAATGGAGTATCCGCTATACTGCCGTAAACCCGTTGTCATTCCGAGCGAGGCGAAGCCGAGCGAGGAACCTCCTACTGATGAGCAGGTCTTATTGGATGGCTACCAGATGTCGAAAGGCTACACCTTCTTCGACGTGGGCGGCTACAGCATTAGCCCGAATAACGAGTTGATAGCCTACAGCATCGACACCGTGAGTCGTCGCCAGTACCAGATTTTTTTCAAAGAGATAGCGACAGGCAAGATGTTTTCAGAGGTCATTCAAAATACCTCTGGCAACATGGTTTGGGCCAACGACAACAAGACGATTTTCTATTCCATGAAGGATGAGTCGCTGCGGCCGTGCCACATCATGCGCCATGAGCTGGGCACCGATCCGAAGGATGACGTGGAGGTTTATTTTGAAGATGATCCGACATTTGTTTCTTTCGTAAGTAAAACAAAATCAGAGAGATATATTGTAATAATTTCCGAAAGCACCCTTACTTCCGAGGTGCGTTTTATCGATGCCGACCATCCGAAAGATGAGTTTAAGATCGTGAACAAACGTCAGCACGACCTGCTCTACGGCGTAGGTCATTACGGCAATTATTTCTATATCCTGACGAATGCCGACGGCGCGAAGAACTACAAACTGATGCGAACACTAGTAAACGCTACTGAAAAGGAACATTGGGAAGAGGTTCTGCCGCATCGTGACGACGTTCTGATTGAGGATTTTGACCTGTTTTCGGAGTTTATGGTTGTGGAGGAACGCTCGAAAGGACTTGTCAACCTGCGGGTAATGTCGTGGGACGGCAAGACCGACTATTACATCAACTTCGGCGAGCCGACATATACTGTCGAAACCTCAGCAAATCCTGAGTTTGACACGCATCTGTTGAGATATATCTACACTTCGATGACGACGCCGGCTTCGGTCTATCAGTACGACATGAAAGCCAAGACTGTCGAACTTTTGAAACGTCAAGAGATTGTTGGCGGTTTCGAGCCATCGGATTATGTCACGGAAAGGCTTTACGCACCTACCAAAGACGGTGTTCAGGTGCCGATTTCATTGGTTTACAAGAAAGGACTGTTGAAAAACGGCGACAATCCATTGGTATTATTTGGCTACGGCTCGTATGGCAACAGTGTTGACGCCTATTTCTCGACGGCGCGTCTCAGCATGCTCGACAGAGGTTTTGTTTGGGCCATTGCGCATATCAGAGGAGGTGAGGATCTCGGCCGCTGGTGGTACGAAGACGGCAAGCTTTTGAAGAAGAAAAACACGTTTACCGATTTCATCGCTTGCGCGGAATATCTTGTGAAACAAGGTTTTACGAACAGCAAGAAGATGTTTGCCATGGGTGGAAGCGCCGGCGGACTGCTGGTGGGAGCGGTGGCAAACATGGCTCCGCAGCTGTTCAGAGGCATCATTGCGCAGGTGCCTTTTGTCGATGTGGTGACGACCATGTTGGACGACACAATTCCGCTCACCACGGGCGAATACGATGAGTGGGGAAATCCGAACGAGAAGAAGTATTACGATTATATGCTGTCGTATTCACCTTACGACAATGTGGAGGCGAAGGATTATCCTGCAATGCTTGTAACTACTGGGCTTCACGACAGTCAGGTGCAGTATTGGGAGCCGGCGAAATGGGTGGCTAAGTTAAGAGAACTCAAGACCGACAAAAACCCGCTTTATTTAAGGACAGAGATGGACTTCGGTCATGGCGGAGCGTCGGGGAGGTTTGAGCCTTACCACGAGGTGGCGATGGAATACGCTTTTATGCTCGATTTGATTGAAAAATGATAATATATCAGCTTTTTCCAAGGGTCTACGGTGCGACGCCGACCAAGCGCTGCGGCACTTTCAGCGACATCAATGACGATGAGCTTGAAAGGATTAAGTCGCTGAGCGTCAGTCATATATGGCTGACGGGCGTGATACGTCACTCGGGCTGGCGCGACACCAATCCAGCCGTGACCAAGGGAGAAGCAGGCTCGCCTTACGCCATTGTCGATTACTACGACCTCGACCCCGATCTGGCCGACAACGACGAGAATAGGATGGAAGAGTTTGAGCAGACTGTCGAACGCATTCATAATCATGGACTTAAGGTGATTATCGACTTCGTTCCGAATCATCTGGCAAGAGAATATAAAGGCGATTTTACGGATGAGAATTTCTATATTTTAGAAAATCAGAAGTTTGTTGCTCCGACTGATAATGCCAGCGATTACTATGAGTTTCCTGCAAAAGCCACAGGCAATGACGTTTTTTCGCCTACGCCATCGTTGAACGACTGGTATGATACCGTGAAGTTGAATTACACCAACCGTGATACTTGGCATAAGATGCTGAAAATCATGCAGTTTTGGTGTGGCAAAGGCGTCGACGGGTTCCGTGTCGACATGGCCGAGATGGTACCGGTGGAGTTTTGGCAATGGGCTATCGCTGAGCTGCGTAAGTCATTTAGTGTCATTATGATAGCTGAGATTTACCAACCGAATTTGTATCAGAGTTTTGTGGATGCCGGTTTCGATTATCTTTACGATAAGGTCGGGCTGTACAACACTTTGGAGAGTATCTACCGCTACGGTCAGCGTGCCGATACCATTTCGGATGTGTGGAAAAATCTTAACGGATTGGATGACAATATGTTACGATTCATGGAAAACCATGATGAGGTGCGTCTAGCGTCACGATTTTTCATGCAGAAACCCGAAAATGCGTATCCTTTTGTGGCAGTGTCGGCCCTTATGAACCGCGGCCCGTTTATGATTTACAACGGTCAGGAATATGGTGAAGATGCGGTATTGTCAGATAATGGCAAAACCTCAATCTTTGATTACACGTACATGCCGTCAATAGAACGTAGGGGCGAATCATCATTCGCCCGCATATATGATTGGTATAAACAATTATTGCATTTTCGCGAATCCCATCCTGCCATCCTGCAGGGCGGATTTTACGATCTGATGTGGGCTAATCCATGGTACAACAATTTCGATCCGCAATATGTTTACGCGTTTTTGCGTTATCATGACGATGATAAGTTGTTGATAGTCATCAATTTCAATCTTAAAGAAGAAAGAAAAGCGACTGTTGCAATCCCATACGACGCCCGACAACTAATTGGCGGCTGTGCTGAAAAATATGATGTGAAATTATCCCCAATGGATATCAAAATCATTCAATTGTAAACATGTAAGGACACACCGCGTGTGTCCGTAAATATAAAAAATATGAAAATCGTAGATAATGACAGTTGGCTGAATCCCGTGGCAGACGAAGTTAAAAACCGTTTCGAGCGTTATCAAAACCGTTTGAAAGCCATTGAAAATCAATACGGTAACCTGAATAATTTCGCCTCGGCCTATGAGTTCTTCGGTTTTCATTACGACAATATACGTCATGGCTGGTGGTATCGCGAATGGGCCCCGGCTGCGCATTATCTTTCGCTGTATGGTGACTTCAACGGTTGGAATCGCTATGCGAATCCGTTGGAAAACGTTGGCAACGGCATCTGGGAGATTTTCCTTTCCGATGTCTTGTATAAAGACAAACTCGTGCATGGCAGTCAGCTGAAAGTGCTTGTGCAGTCGAGCATAGGCGAGCAGGAGAGGATTCCGGTTTACATCACGAGAGTGGTACAGGATGAGAAAACAAAGGATTTCTCGGCCCAGTTTTGGAATCCTGATAAGCCGTATGTCTTTGAAAATAAAACGCCTAAGCTGAAAGATGAACCTTTGCTGATTTATGAGTCGCACGTCGGCATGGCACAAGAGAAAGAAGAGGTTGGAAGTTATAACGAATTCATTGCCAATGTGTTACCTCGCATCAAGGCAGACGGTTACAACGCTGTGCAGCTTATGGCAATAGCCGAGCATCCTTACTACGGCTCGTTTGGCTATCATGTGTCGAACTTTTTCGCCGCCAGTTCGCGTTTCGGTACGCCTGAAGAGCTGAAAAAGCTTGTGGATACGGCACATGGCATGGGTCTGCTGGTTATCATGGACCTCGTGCATTCGCATACCGTGAAAAATGTCCGCGAAGGTATAAATCTCTTCGATGGCACTGAATATCAATATCTTAAGTCCGGACAAGAAGGTATCCATCCGCAATGGGATTCGAAGTTGTTTAACTATGGCAAGACCGAGACGCTGCAACTGCTTCTCTCGAACGTGCGATTCTGGCTCAAGGAATATCATTTCGACGGCTACCGCTTCGATGGCGTGACTTCGATGTTTTATAAAAACCATGGCATCGGCGAGACTTTCGACGATCCTTGGAAATATTTCGGCGATAATATTGATAATGATGCTGTGACATATCTGCAGTTGGCTAATAAACTGACGCATGATATTGATAATCATAATGTTACAATAGCTGAAGATGTGAGCGGGATGCCTGGAATCTGCGCTAAGATCGAGGACGGCGGAATAGGCTTCGACTACCGCCTCGGCATGGGCTTGCCCGATTTCTGGATAAAAGTGCTGAAGGATCAGTCTGACGAGCAGTGGAACATGCATGAGTTCTTCTTCACCATGACAAACCGTCTGCAAGATGTGAAAACCATAGCCTATGCTGAGTCTCACGACCAGGCGCTGGTGGGCGATAAAACCCTCGCTTTCCGTCTCATGGACAAGGAGATGTACACGGCTATGGCCAAAAACCAGGACAACCTCATCATCGACAGGGGGATAGCGCTGCATAAGATGATACGCTTCTTCACCATCTGCCTCGGCGGTGACGCTTGGCTCAACTTCATGGGCAACGAGTTCGGCCATCCCGAGTGGATCGATTTCCCAAGGTATGACAACAACTGGAGCTATAAATATGCCAAGCGTCAGTGGTCACTGGCTGATGCCGACTACCTGAAGTACCATTGGCTGGGCGATTTCGACAAGGCTATGCTCGATTTTGTGAAAAAAACTAAGGTGATGCAGGCAGCTCCGGCGTGGCTTCTGGAGGCCGACGAAGACAATAAAACCATTGTCTTTGAACGAAATAACCTCATTTTTGTATTTAATTGGGGACAAAAATCTTTGCCCGATTATAAGATAAAGGTGAAGCATACCGGCGACTATAAAATTATCTTCAGCAGCGATGCGAAATGTTTCGGGGGCTTTGAAAACATTGATGAAAACGTGATTTTCCCATCGCAGAAAAAAGGCGACGAAATTACCATGAAGATATATAATGTAGCAAGGACGGCAGTGGTTTACAGTGTAAAAAATGACATTTTTTGAAAAATAAATGTCGAACGTATAAAAATATTGTTTAACTTTGCGACGATAATAAAAAACGTAACTATGAAAAGGTTTTCTTTTGTAACATTTTTAATGCTTTTAAGCGTCATCGCTTTTGGTCAAAAAACAGTTGATTTTGCAGTCTATTTAAATGGTGCTGTTCCAATGGGCGACCTTGGAGCCGGCGACAGAATTAAGAATTACGATACTCGTGATTACGCGATGTTATCGGAAGAAGGCCGTCAGGGCTATGCCGAATATGGCGGAGGTCTCGGTCTGGATGTTACATTCCATCTTCCTAAAGGATTCGGAATCTTGGCGGGTTGCGATTATTTCGCCAACTTGAACAAATCTGAGATTAAAGACTGTTTCGATGATTGGAAAGATGAAATTGAAGAGACTCCGGGCGCATCGTATTCATACAAACTACCTGTTGTGATGAATATACCGCTTTATATAGGTGTCAATTATACCGCAAATCGCGATAAGAATTTCACTTTCTACGCAGAAGCGGCAACAGGTCCAAACTTCCGACTCATTTCAGATTTTAAAGAAGAGTATAAGTATGACGACAATTTGATGGATGATGTGACTGAAACCGTTGATTATAAATCGGCAACAACATTTGCATTTAAATTCGGTGCTGGTGTGCTGATGTGGAATCGCATGAGTGTTGTTCTTGACTACTATTCACTGGGAAGTGCAAAGGTCGAGGGTACAGGTACAACAAAGATCGGCGCTGTGGCAAATGACGAGCCGTTCAAAGGAAAGAAAAATTTAAAATCATCAGAACTGGTCTTGAGAGTAGGTTATCACTTCTAATTGTTTCGGCGGTTTTTGATGTTGATAACTATTTTTGATGTTGATAAAAAAATGTCGCAGTTATAGATATAATGCATATCTTTGCAACGATTAATGAATTTGAAAGTATAATTTTGAATCTTAATTTTAAATTTTGAATTTTTAAATTTTAAATTTAATAAAAGAGAGGATGCCGAAAATCTCATAAAGAGTAGGCGTAATTAAAATTATTACAAAAAATGAAAAAATTATTTATCACAATTGCTTTCGTAGCAGCAACAATGTTCGCATCAGCTCAGTTGTACGTTGGCGGTAGCCTCGGCATGAACATGCAGAACGGTAAAGACAAAGTTGAAGGTAACGGCATGTCAGTTGAACAGGATCAGCCAAAGACTTTCACATTCGTATTTGCTCCAGAAGCTGGCTTCATGTTCAATGACAACATGGGCGTCGGTCTCCAGCTCGGCTTTGGTTTTGGCAAAGCTACTCAGAAGGATTACACCTATGATCCAGCTGCTACAGAAACAGTTAAGACAACCACAATCGGTTTCGCTCCTTACTTCCGTTATGTTTTCGCAGAAGTTGACAACTTCAAATTCTATGCAGATGCAAGAGTTTCTTACTTAATGGCAAAACCGAAAGCTAAATTCGAACAGGATGGCACATCACTCGAAGTTGAAGGTGCAAAGACAACTGAACTCGGCTTCGGTATCGTCCCAGGTATGGCTTATCAGCTCACCGACAACATTTCAATGAACTGCGCTCTTAACATCCTTGAACTCGGTTTCAACACAACAAAGGTGAAACAGGAACAGGACGGTGTTACAGCAACACAGAAGACCAACGAGATTGGTTTTGGTGTCAACGAGCCAACCGCTATTGAAATTGGTTTCTTCTACACATTCTAATCTGTTAGAAGATATGAATAAAAAAGCTGAGTCATCGACTCAGCTTTTTTTGTTTTTATTTGCAGCCTTCGCAACCGGAATCGCAACTGCCGTTGTCGCAGCTCCCGCTGCAGTGACCGCAACCTCCGCCGAAGTCTTCCTCTTTGAGCTCGCGCACTGCAAGAATCTCGCCTTCGAAATAGAGCGGCACGCCTGCCAGCTGATGGTTGAAGTCGATAACGACTGTTTCAATGCTAACCTTTTTAATGGTTCCCGGCACTATGTTGCCGTCGCCGATGTTAAACTGAAGGGTGTTGCCTTCTTTGCAATGCTCGCTGAGATTGCCTTTTTCGTCGAGAAACATGTCTTTCTTCACGGTGTAGACCATCTCCTCGTTGCGCTCGCCGTAGCCTTCGGCAGGGGTGAGGTGGAAACCGAATGTGTCGCCCGGCTCGAGGCCTTGCAGTGATTCCTCAAAGCGTGGTAAGAACATGCCGTGACCGAAGATGCCTTCGAGCGGATGATCCTTGGTGGCCTGGTCGATGACCGCGCCTTCTTTTGTGTCGTTGTGCAACGTATAAGTCAACGTTACAACAGTGTTATTTGCTACTTTCATCTTTAAATATTTATAATTCCATTAATCTATTAAACTATGTAAACTATTAAACTATGTAAACTAATAAACCCCAAACATCTTCCTCAGCACCCATTCAATTGCTATTATTCCTAAAACACTGAAAAACAACCACTTAATGTTGATCAAGTCGTCGTAGCGCGTCTCTTCGCGGGCGATGGAAGTGATGCGCTCGTCATTCTCAAGATCGTTTATAACTTTCTGAATATCAGTGACATGGTAATGATGGCCACCTGTCTGCGTTGCCAACGAGCGCATCCGTTCGATGTCGGCGGTGAGGTCCTGGGCTTCCACGCCGAGCGATTCCACTGTGAAGGTGCCGCTGGCGTTGTATTCGACGCCTCCAAACGTGGTATGGGCACGGTAGTTGTAAATGCCTTCGGGCAACATGCCGATATTCAGGTTATAATTGTTATCGCCTTTCGAAAACACGTAATCGTACGCATTGTTGATGGAAATATGCAGATCCGGCTCGTTTATCAGTTCGCGGCTCGGGTTGCGTAATTCTGCCGATATGCTGATGTTCTCGGTGCTCAGATAACTCTCTTTGTGGTTGATAGTCAGTTCTTTATTCTTTTCGGTAAGGAGATATTTCACCGTTTTGCTGAAAAGTTCGTTGAATCCGTCGTTGTTGTGATGATGGAAATACTCGTAGAGTTTCCAGCGCCAGCAGCCTGTTCCAAAAAGGAAAGCGTGTTTGTTGCCTTCAGTGTCGTTGGCAAATGCGAGGAGCGGGTTGGGAGTCTCCAAGTCCATGATATTCATGAATAGAACGTCGTCGTGATGAGCGTTGAAGGCGATCTCGCAATGCGGCAATGCCAATGGCGGATACGATTTTAATTCATTTTTGATGTCGGAATTGATGGTGAAAAGTCTGAAACTATTGTTGAAACGGCCTCTCACATCGAGGTTGGTGTTTGCCGCGCCACGGTTGATCGAAACGATTTTTTGCGATTCGTTGAACGCGTCGAAATCGGTGGCAGTACCGACGAAAACAAACGATGGTAAGGACGTGGCGTGCTGCGTCCATGCAAACTGATGAACTATAACTAAATCGTATAGATTCCAATCATCAACGTTATCGTCGTAGCGTACCTCGAATTCAAAATGGTCGTCAAGAGCCGATTTTATTGCGGCGATGTCGGGATGCGGCGCGCCGGCGACGCAAAGGACCCGATATTTTTTGTCGGTGACATTGATGAAAACACGTCGCGTTTTATCACCAACGATTATTTCGACGTTTTTCGTTCCCTCATCGCCCGAATCGATATTGAAATCAAAGGTTTTCGAGAATCGGTTGGAGGTCACGGGGACACTGATGTTTTCGACCTCGGCGCCGTCCATCTTCACGATGACGTTCATGTCGGAACCCTTGAAATTGGTCGCGTTGGCGGTCACGCGAAGCGGAAACAGCATATTGGCCTGCACCGTCTTGTTGTAGCGCACATCCTTGATGGTCATGCCGGGATACGCCACGGTGTCGCCGAGCGTGACCGCATATATCGGGAACGGATAGTTCTCGATGCTCAACTCAGGATTAACCCCTTGGTTTACGATGCCATCCGAAAGAAGCAGGACGGCGCCGACGTTCTTTTTGTAGAACTGACGGGAAATGGTGGAGAGGGCGGCGCTGATGTTAGTGTATTGATTACCAAATGATAACATCTCAACATCGTAATCTTTCTCTAACGCTGTTGCTATAGAATCAACCAGTTCCGGATATTTCGTTTTGTAAAATACAGAATCTTTATTTAAAATAATTGATTCGGAATTGTCTTGAGCCAAAACTATAATCGGCTGTTCGATTTTGTAAGTTCTCTGCTTGATGTAAGGGTTGACGAAAAGCATCACCACGGTGGCGACGACAATGGTTCGCAGGGCAAAAAGCAAAACGGTCAGTCCTCTGCCGTATTTCTTCGAGAAAAGATACAGCAGCGAAGCGTAAACTGCACCGATTGCCAAAGCAAAAACTACCGACCACATGGTGATGAAAATTTTTGCAAAAATACGAAATTAGTTTAAAAGTTTAATAGTTTAAAAGTTTAGCATAAAAATAATAGACACATAATTAAAAATTATTTAGTATCTTTGTAGTTTGTTTTTGTGTATTATGAAGAAATTTCTTGTTATCCAGACTGCTTCCATTGGCGATGTGATTCTCGCGACGGCCGTTGCAGAGAAGCTTCATGCATATTTCCCTGATAGTCAGATAGATATGATGATTAAGAAGGGCTACGAGAACCTCTTTGAAAATCATCCCTATATAAATAAGGTGTATGCTTGGGACAAGAAACATCACAAATACCGCAACCTCCTTTCAATTTGGCGTCAGATCCGCAAAGAGCGCTACGACTTGATTGCCAACATCCAGCGTTATGCCGCCACAGGTTTCATCACCGCATTCGGCAAGGCGAAGGAGACCTCGGGATTCAACAAAAACCCGTTCAGCTGTTTCTTCACTCATAGAATCAAGCACGAGATAGGGGTGAAGGGAGTGCATGAAGTCGACCGTAACCAGAGGCTTATCGGGCATCTCACCGACAATAAAGCCATGCGCCCGGCGTTATATCCTTGTGAAGAGATCTTTGAAAAGGTGAAGCATTACAAGGCCGAGCCGTACATCTGCGTGGCGCCGTGCTCGCTGTGGTTTACCAAGCAGTTTCCGGAAGACCGTTGGGAGCAGTTTTTACAGCAGGTCCCGGAGGATCTGAAGGTGTATCTCCTTGGCGGAAGAGACGATATCGCGCTTTGCGACCGCATCATCGCCAACGTGCCTGAGAAGCAGATCGAGAGTCTGGCCGGACAGTTGAATCTCCTTGAATCTGCCGCTCTGATGAAGGATGCGAAGATGAACTACGTGTGCGACTCGTCGCCTATGCATCTCGCCAGCTCGCAGAACGCCCCGACGACGGCAATCTTCTGCTCGACGGTGGCCGACTTCGGATTCGGTCCGCTCTCGGAAGACTCGGTAGTGGTTGAGGAGAACCGTAACCTGAAATGCCGTCCGTGCGGCTTGCATGGCTATAAAGCATGTCCGAAAGAGCATTTTAACTGCGCCTATTTCATTGATATTAAAGAACTTACAGATAGATTATGAATACTTTTGAACAAGAAGTCGACCTCTGTGTGAAGCTGCTCCAAGAAGGCAAAGTCTTCATCTATCCGACCGACACCATCTGGGGAATCGGCTGCGACGCCACCAACGCCAAGGCCATCGACAAGATTTTCAAGATAAAGAATCGTCCCGCAGGCAAGGGACTGATAATCTTGGTCGATTCCGTCGAACGCCTGAAGGACTACGTCAAAAACCCGTCGCCTATAGCCGCCGACTTGATTAAGGCAGCTTGTAACCCATTGAGTATCATATACAAAGAGTCGAAAGGATTGGCTAAAAACCTCTCTGCCGACGGCAGCGTGTGCATCCGTGTGACCACCAACGAGTTCTGCAAGGAGGTGATTCGCCGCCTCGGTCACCCTATTACCTCTACCTCGGCCAACCTCAGCGGCGAACCGTCGCCAGCCAACTTCATCGACATCTCCGAAACGATGAAGAAATCGGCCGATTATGTCGTCAGCCTCTATCACGACGTCATCGTCAAGCCGAAGGCCTCGACAATCATAAAAATCAATGACGATAATACATTTGAAATAGTTAGAAGCTAACCACCCGTCATGAAAAGGATATTATTTGTAATATTGCTGATAATCAGTCAGTTATGCTTGGCGCAGAATAAGCAGGCTAAGCCGGCGGAGACGTCGCAGAAACTGGCTACCACGATGTATCTCATCGAGAATTTTTATGTCGACAGCACCGACATGGCTAAGCTGACTGAGGAAGCCATCATCGCGATGCTGAAATCGCTCGACCCGCACAGCGCCTACATCGCCGCCAAAGACGTTCAGAAGGCCAACGAAGAGCTGATGGGCAACTTCGAAGGCATAGGCGTGACATTTCAGATACTTCGCGACACCATTTTAGTGGTCTCGGCAGTGCCCGGCGGCCCGTCGGAGAGAGTCGGCATCATGGCCGGCGACCGCATCGTGACCATCGATGGGGAAGACGCCTTCGGAAAGAAGGTGAACAACGAGTTTGTGACCACCCATCTGCGCGGCAAAAAAGGCACAAAAGTCAAACTCGGAATAAGACGTGGTGACGACTCGGAACTTATTGATTTTGAGGTTGTTAGAGATAAGATTCCGTTGAACAGCATCAACACTTATTTCATGGTCGACAAGAAGATCGGATACATCAAACTCGACAAGTTCGCCCAGCAGTCGGTGGAGGAGTTTGAAAACGCCTTGAACGACCTGAAAAAACAAGGTTTGCAGTCGCTGATCCTCGACTTGAGAGGCAACTCGGGCGGTTATCTTCTGACAGCCTTTGGTCTCGGAAATGAGTTCCTCGGAAGCGGTAAACCGGTAGTGTTTACTGAGGGTTTGAAGAGTGAGAAGCAATATTATTTTACCGATAAAAACGGCAGTTTCCGCGATGGAGGTTTAGTGGTTCTCGTCGACGAAGGCAGTGCTTCGGCCAGCGAGATTGTGTCGGGTGCCATTCAGGACTGGGACAGAGGAGTGCTCATCGGTCGCCGTACCTTCGGAAAAGGCTTGGTGCAGAGGCCTTTTAACCTCCCTGATGGAGCTCAGATCCGCCTTACCACGGCGCGTTATTACACCCCTACGGGGCGTTGCATCCAGCGTTCTTACGACAAGGGCTCGGAAGACTATTTCAAGGAGATGACAAAGCGTTTGGAACACGGCGAATACTACCATGCCGACAGCATCAAATTCGCCGATTCGCTTAGGTATTACACGCTGAAGAGCGGTAGGACGGTTTTCGGCGGCGGAGGCATCATGCCCGACATTTTCATGCCTGCCGACACCTCATATTCGACAAAACTTTTGACCGATTTGATAAGAAAAACGGTGTTTAACTCCTATTGCATCGATTTCGTTTTGCAAAACAGGGAAGAACTCAACAAAAAATATCCCGATTTTGAGAAATTCAATAAAAATTTCAATGTCGATAAGGCGATGCTGGACGATTTCAAGAAGCTTGCTTCGGAAAAAGATGTGAAATGGGATGATGAGCAGTTTGACCGTTCGGAGATGTGGATTAAGCTGAGAATCAAGGCGATGATAGCTCAGGATCTGTGGAATGTCGATAAGTTTTATCGTGTCGTGATGGCTGAAGACAAGATGGTTGAGAAAGCTGTTGAAGTGCTGAATTCTAAGAAAGAATACAATAGGATTCTTGGAATGGATTGATTTTTTTTAAAAAAAATCGAAAAAAAAGGCTGAGCGTATAGAAAAAATATGTACCTTTGCCCGTTTTTAACACAAGCTAATAAGCGAAAATTAACAAATTTAATATTAACTTAATTTCAAC
>LUZN01000030.1 GCA_001603665.1 Bacteroidales bacterium Bact_22 | reverse complement strand
TTTTTGCGATGTGAAAATGATATCAAAATAATATCATAAAATAAAAGTAATCATCTAAAAAAATACAACCATGGAAAACAAAGAATTTGAATTTAAAGGATTGAGAATCAATGGATTCTTGATGTTGTTTGTAATCATCGCTGTCCTTGCATGGGCAATATTCGGATTTACAGAATGCACAGAAGGCCAACCAGTAAGCTTGATAATCAGCGGCATAGTCCTGATCGTGCTCGACATCATCTTATGCATCGGCTTCCGTATGCTTGAGCCTAACGAGGCGATGGTGATGGTGTTCTTCGGAAAATACAAGGGGACACTGACGAAAGTCGGTTTCCACTGGGTAAACCCGTTCTATTCGTCGAAAAAGGTCTCTCTCCGAGCCCGTAACCTCAACGTCGACCCGATTAAGGTGAACGACAAGACTGGTAACCCGATTATGATCGGCCAGATTTTGGTGTGGAAACTTAAGGACACTTACAAAGCGATGTTCGAGATTGACTCTCAAACGATGGCGGCTACAGGTGCTGCTGGTGGAGGCGTGGCTGTTTTGAGCCGTATGCGTGCTTTCGAGAGTTTCGTGAGAGTGCAGAGCGACGCTGCCTTGCGTGAAGTGGCAGGTATGTTTGCCTATGATGAGAATGGCGACATCAGCAATGGCGATTTGACATTGCGCGCCGGGGGCTCTGAAATCAACGATATACTTCTCGGAAAACTCAACGACCGTCTGGCAATGTCGGGACTTGAGGTGATCGAGGCGCGCATCAATTACTTGGCTTATTCCCCGGAAATCGCAGCGGTTATGTTGCGTCGTCAGCAGGCGGCGGCAATCATTGCAGCACGTGAAAAGATTGTCGAAGGCGCCGTTTCGATGGTGAAGATGGCTCTCGACAAGCTCAAAGACGAGGAAGTTGTGGAACTCGACGACGACAAGAAAGCCGCTATGGTGAGCAACCTCATGGTTGTCCTCTGCGCCGACGATGCCGCCCAGCCTGTAGTTAATACCGGAACATTATATCAATAATCATGAAAAAAGCATTAAGATTTTCCGTAATTGTCTGCGTGGTCTCTTGGATCTTCGCCGCCATTATGTATTGGAGTGGGGGCATCCACAACACCACCGACAACCCTATGGCATATTCGCTTTTCGCGACAGCCTACATGTTCTTCCCGCTGATTTGTGCTATCGCTATTCAGTTGATAAACAAGGAAAAACTCGGTGGAACAGGCTTGCTGAAGTTCAAAATCAGATGGTCGTGGCTCATCGCATGGCTTTTGCCAGTTGTGATTGTTGCCGCAACCATCATCGTCAACTCGCTGTTCGACGGCTGCGAACTGAAGTTCCACATGCCGAAAATTCCTGGAATGGAAAACCTGTCACCCGAAGATATGGCGAAGATTTCGGCAATGCAAAATCCTAAAGTTGTCATCATAACAACACTAGTTTCAGGACTCTTTGCTGGCATCACCATCAATGCCATCGCTGCGTTCGGTGAGGAGTACGGCTGGCGCAACTACCTTGTAAATGCATTGAGAGGCAAGAACTTCTGGCTCGCGTGCCTTTTCATTGGTATCCTTTGGGGAATCTGGCATTTCCCGATAATTCTCATGGGACATAACTATCCCGAGCATAACGTCGCTGGCATTTTCATGATGATTGCAATGTGCCTCGTTATGACTCCAATCGAGCTTTATCTCGTGCTTAAAGCGAAATCGGTTTATCCGGCCGCCATTTTCCACGGAACAATCAACGCTTTGGCAGGTGCCACGATGCTTTTCATCAGCGGCGGCAGCGATTTGATTAACGGTTTAGCAGGTCTCGCCGGAATAATCACGATGGCAATTATTGTGTTGATTTTCTTCGTTTACGACAAGTTTGTTTCTGAAGAAAATATCATGTCAAAACGTATTGAAGAAACTTTAACTGATTGATTATGAATGGAATGTTAATAATGGGTATTTACATCGCGATAGTCGCTGTATTGACCGTGTTGTTTGTCATCTTAGTTGGCAAAACGCCAATTTTTGAGATTTTCAACGACATAATCATAATAAGAGATTTGATGTATCCTGCCAACATCCATAATTATACAATAAAATCAATCAGACTGATTGATAAGTTGCCTGGTGGTATGTTTCGTATCAACGGTTATGGCGGCATAAAAAGATGGAAGGGGATATACGGAATTAAAAATGGTTTATACAAAAAAGGTTATCTGTATGTCGAGAATCATTTGAAAGGTCCAGTTATCGAATTAAAAACTGCTAATAGTCTGATTTACATCAACTTAAAGACTGAAGAACAGACTAAGCATCTTTATGATGAGATGATGTCAACTATTAAATTTGTAGATGAAAACGAACTCATCGACTGCCAAGTGATATCGGTTTGGAGAAGCATCCTTGTTGTCGTGGTTTTCACTGCAATTATTGGATTGCCGTCATTGCTACATTTGTTGATTTAACACAATTTTTATGGCTAAAGACAAAGAAAATACCAAAAATTTCGTTTTGCGTCTCGATGCCAAAACGATGGAGGCTGTCGAAAAGTGGGCGGCGGATGAGTTCCGTTCCATCAACGGGCAGATCCAGTGGATTATAAATGAAGCACTTAAGAAAAATAAAAGGATGTAATTATGGATATCGAAAGAATTATTGAATTGACATTGATTACCGCTTATGTGGTGTTTTATTTCGGGATGCCTGCAGTCGCAAAAAGGATTTATGACCCTGAACGCAGACGCGTGGTCATCAACAGATTGAATGTCGTATACCTGTTTATATTGTTGGGGATAGTGTGCTTTGTCGTTCGTGATTTCATCGTTTACGACCTCGCAGGCGACTACAAACTCTCACGACTCGGACTCGTGTTCATAACTGTCGTGATGTACGTGTACACCACGTTTTTCAAGAAGAAACAGTGGTTTGAATAATCACTCGTCGATAGTGATGTCGTCCATATCGGTGTCGAGCCACATCCAGTCGTTAAGCAGTATGGCCTGACGTTTCGAGCAGCCGTCGTCCTTGCATTTGAAAACGATGTCGTTGCCGTTGAAACTCACCTCATAAAGACCTTTTGCACCCTCGCAAGGGTCTTTTTTATTTACAAAAGTGATGACATTGCCTTTGATTTTGCATTCGCCGACGATAGGGTGGTCGCGCTCGATGCCGCTCAAGTAGATGGCATAGCGGTTGTCCTTGATGATGAGCGACTGATCGTTGCCGTTCATCCAGGCACCATTGGCGTTGATATCAGGTTTTGAAGGTGTAAGGAACTGCGCGGCAATGAAAAATGCCAGAATCAAAACAAGTATGACAACCAATATTTTTGTGAAGATATTTCCTTTTTTCTTCCCGGAAATGCCTTTTTTCTTAGTCTTTTTAACTTTCTTAGCCATAATGCGAAAATTTACGCTACAAAGGTAGCAATTTTTTTATAAAATAACGTAAAATGTCGCCATAAATTTTGTAATTTTGCACCGAAAATTTAACAACCATGCAGGAAACAATTCTGATTTTAGATTTCGGTTCACAAGTGACGCAGTTGATAGGTCGCCGTCTGCGCGAGCTTAACGTCTATTGTGAGATCCATCCATACAACAAAATCCCAGAAATTACTAGCGATATCAAAGGCGTGATCCTTAGCGGAAGTCCGGCTTCGGTGCGCGATGAGAAGGCTCCTTTTGCCGATTTGTCGGGCATCAAAGGTAAGCTGCCGTTGCTCGGAATATGCTACGGTGCGCAGTTTATGGCGTATCACTATGGAGGAGAGGTAAACTCTTCATTAGCAAGGGAATACGGCCGCGCGATGCTGACGGTGGTTGAGGACGACAACGTCTTGTTTAAAGGCGTCTCGAAGAGCTCGCAGGTGTGGATGTCGCATGGTGACACCATCGCCAAACTGCCAACAAATGCTCATGTTATCGCCAAGACCGATGACGTGCAGAATGCTGCTTATAAGATCGACGGCGAGGACACCTGGGCGGTGCAGTTCCATCCGGAGGTGTTCCATACCAAGGAAGGCCCGAAGATGCTTGAAAACTTCGCGATGAACATCTGCGGATGCCATGGCAACTGGACTCCCGACTCGTTTATCGACACCACCGTCGAGGCAATGCGCGCCAAACTCGGTGATGATAAGGTGATACTGGGACTTTCGGGCGGCGTCGATAGCACTGTGGCCGGAGTCTTGCTCAACAGAGCCATTGGCAAAAACCTGACATGTATCTTTGTCGACAACGGACTGCTTCGCAAAAACGAGTTTGAAGACGTCCTCGATTCATATAAAGACTTGGGACTCAACGTGGTTGGCGTTCATGCAGGCGACCTGTTTTTGAGCAAGCTCGCCGGCGTGACAGATCCTGAGGCGAAACGTAAGGCCATCGGATCGACGTTTATCGATGTGTTTGAGGCCGAGGCGAAGAAGATAGCCGGCGCGAAATGGCTCGCTCAAGGTACCATCTATCCCGATGTCATCGAGAGTGTGAGTGTCAACGGACCGAGCTGTAAGATTAAGTCGCATCATAACGTGGGCGGGCTTCCTGAGAAGATGAACCTCAAGATTGTGGAGCCGCTGCGTACCTTGTTCAAGGACGAAGTGCGTCGTGTAGGCCGCGCGCTCGGCATAAAGCGTGAGCTCGTGGGCCGTCACCCGTTCCCGGGACCGAGTCTCGGAATCCGCATCCTCGGTGAGGTGACTGAAGAGAAACTCCGCATCCTGCGTGATGCCGACGACATCTTCATCCGCGGACTCAGAGAATGGAAATGCGAGCTGCCGAGCGCGTCGTATCCAAACGAGATGGCCGACAACCTCTACGACAGCATCTGGCAGGCTGGAACGATGCTTCTCCCAGTGAAGAGCGTCGGAGTGATGGGGGATGAGCGCAGTTACGAATACACCATCGCCCTGCGTGCCGTCATCTCAACCGACGGAATGACTGCCGACTGGGTGCATCTGCCGTACGAATTCATGGCAAAAGTGTCGAACGACATAATAAATAAGGTCAAAGGCGTCAACAGAGTGTGCTACGACATCTCATCGAAACCGCCAGCGACGATAGAATGGGAATAAAAAGAAAGACATATGACTCAAAAAATTAATTGGAAACAGGAAATAATCTCCTACGCCTTCCTGATCTTCGGAAGCGCGCTGTTCGCCGTGGGCGACGTGATGTTCGTTAACCCTTACCATCTCGCACCTGGCGGCACCTACGGTCTCTCCAACGTCATCAACGCGTTGTACCCATGGAAGGTGTCACTATACGCCATCTGCATGGACATCCCGCTGCTCGTCATCGGAACGTGGATACTCGGACCGAAGTTCGGCTTCAAGACCATCCTCTCGACGATTCTCATCTTCGGATGCACCTTCGTCCTCGAGTCGACATGGGGCTACAAACCTGTCATCTTTGAATTTATGCACGAAGTGACAGAAGGACAGGCAATAGATAAGTCGATGCTCGAAATCCTTGGTACAAACATGTATTTCAAACCCGACTACTTCCTCAACACCCTCGTCTCAGGCGGCATCTATGGTCTTGCCATCGGCTTCGTGTTCAAATCGGGAGCCACATCAGGCGGCAGCGATATCATCTCAATGATTCTGCACAAATATACTAAAATCTCTCTCGGAACGTTAGTAATGATAGTTGACTCGATAATCACATTGACGTCATTGCTGCTCGGTCAGATCCGTCTGCCAATCTACTCAATCCTCTTGATTGTGATAGAAAGCAAGATCATCGACCTGGTCGTCGACGGTATCAAGAGCTACAAGACGGCATTCATCATTACCGATAAGGTTGACGAGGTTAGAGCGTTCATTATCAACGACTTGGAGAGGGGTGGAACGTGTTTTGTTGGCACGGGATTATATAAAGGGCAGGAGCGTAAGATGATTTACACCAACCTCAACCGCGCCGATCTGGTGAAGCTGAAGATGAACCTTCGCGTCCTCGACCCGAATGCATTCGTCAACGTGATTGAGAGTGCTGAAGTGATGGGCAACGGCTTTGTGCCGCTCCCGCATAACGAAAAGTAATGTTAAAAAAACTATTCAATATTCTGATTTGCCTGTGTCTGCTGGCTTCTGCTGAGGTCAAGGCACAAGAGGCTTACCGTGTGGCTCTCATGACACCGCTCTACCTCGAGCAGGTCGACGGTCAGTTTTTGTCGTCGGAGCCGTCGAATAAGCTGCTTCTCTCGAAACCGTTCTCGTTTCTGCATTTTTATGAGGGTTTCATGATTGCCGCAGACTCGGTGGTCAACAGTCGCAATATGCAGCTGGAGCTGAAGGTTTACGATGTCGACAACGACGTGAAGAAGGCCGTTGAGGCCATAAATGACCCTTGGCTGGCGACTGCCGACATGATTATCGGTCCGTTCTATCTCAAGCCGTTCCATGTGGTGCGTCAGTTTGCATCGGAGAATAACATCCCGATAGTGAATCCTATCACGCAACGTTCTGAAATCGTTGATAATCATCCGAATGTGATCAAAGTGAAGCCGTCGTTTGAAAGTCAAATGGCGCCGCTGGACAGTCTTATCAAGAGATATTACCACGCCAATAACGTCTTCATTATCAGGGAAAAAGAAGATAGCGATCCGTTGATTATCGATCAGATTAATGAAATCGTGAATCGTAATATCGACAGCTGTTCGTATGTCGACAACAGGCATATCGTCAAGGTGATCAAGACCCATCAGAAGAGGTGGAAATATCTTAAAGTCGAATTTGAAGCATCAGATTACCTGACCGACAATATCTCATTGGATGTCAATATCTTAAAGAGAAATATCGACGACAGTACGGCATTCCGGAATCAGGTGGTGAACATCAATTACGAGCGCGACAGTCTGCATTTCGTGAAGAATTACGCCTCCTCGATGCGAAACAATCTTTTCATCGTTTATGGCAATGATAAGGTCTTTGCAAATGAGATCGTCAATAAGGTGACGAAGCTCATTGAGCATTACCCGATTACTGTTATCATGCTGCCCGAATGGAGCAAATTCGACCGTTTGTTCAACGACAACCTGATGAAGATGCATGCCATCTATTTTGACGACGAATTCGTTGATTATCAGAATATTAGGACTGAAAGTTTCATTTGTAAGTTTAGAAACAGATACGAAACTGAGCCTAACGATTATGCTTATCAGGGATTCGATATCGGCTGGTATTTCTTGAATGTGCTTAACATTTACGGCGAAAATATGATGGACAATCTGCCTTATTACAACACTCCGTTGCTGCAGACCCGCTTCCATTTCGAAAGAAATTCGGATACATCCGGTTATGAGAATACTTTCTGGAACGTTTATCAATTCAAAGGTTATAATAAAGTCGTTTTGAAGACGGGCTATGAGAAATAAGTTTTTTATTTCTATATTATTGATAATCAGTATTTTACTTCCTTCTTGTGGAGAAAAGGACGATGCTGTGAAATCGTATTGGCCTGATGGCACCATTAAGTCGGAATTGCATTACACCGACGGTAAGTTGGATGGCCTTTGCAGGTGGTATTACGACAATGGCAAGCCTTCGATGGAGGCTGTTTACAAGATGAATCTTCTGAATGGCGAAGCTACGCGTTGGTACGAGAATGGCAATCTTGAGGAGAAGTCGTATTATGTTGACAATCAATATGATGGAGTGGTTGAAGAGTATAATGTATTTGGCGTTTTAGTTAAAAATTCTTCATATAAAAATGGCGTTTTGGACGGTCCTTTTTATCAATATTATGATAATGGAAAGCCGTTTGTTGAGGGTGAGTATTTTGATGGCATGATGCATGGCGGTTGGATTATGTATTATCCTGACGGCAGTATCGGCAGCAGTGCGGTATATGACAGGGGAACGGGTGTCCAGAAGGGTTATAGTGAGGGCGGAATGTATCAGAATGCTGAAATTCATTACAAAAATAACCTTAAAGACGGTAAGGAGACGCACTTCAATATCGACGGAAGTATCAGTGAAATCTTGCTTTGGCGAGAAGGTGAGTATGTCGGAAGAGAGAAATAAAAATATTTTTGAAAATAATTGTTAATTATAAAATAAAGTACTAATTTTGCAGAAAATTTCAAACACATTGTTAACTTTAAATATAATAGAGTAATGAAAGTTAAAACTATCATGGAAAACCTGGAAAAGAAACATCCAGGCGAAAAAGAGTATTTGCAAGCAGTTCGCGAAGTGCTCGAATCAATCGAAGAAGTTTACAACAAGCATCCGGAATTTGAGGCTGCTAAGATCGTTGAACGTTTAGTTGAACCTGATCGTATCTTCACATTCCGTGTTACTTGGGTTGACGACAAAGGCCAGGTGCAGGTTAACCTCGGTTACCGTGTCCAGTACAACGCCGCTCTCGGCGCATACAAAGGCGGTCTCCGTTTCCACCCAGCAGTGAACGTTTCAATGCTTAAGTTCTTGGGCTTCGAGCAGATCTTCAAGAACTCATTGACCAACCTCCCACTCGGTGGCGGTAAAGGTGGTGCTGATTTCGACCCAACAGGCAAATCAGACGCTGAAATCATGCGTTTCTGCCAGGCTTTCATGTATGAGCTCTGGAGAAACATCGGTGCTGACCAGGATTCACCAGCTGGTGACGTCGGCGTCGGCGGCCGTGAAATCGGTTACCTCTATGGTGCTTACAAGAAACTCGCTCGCGAGCACAGCACAGGCGCTCTTACAGGTAAGAGCTACGGCTGGGGTGGTTCATTGATCCGTCCTGAAGCAACAGGTTTCGGTGCAATGTACTATGTCGACCGCATGGTTCACCAGAACGGTGAGACAATGAAGGGCAAGAAAGTCGCTCTCTCAGGCTTCGGTAACGTGGCATGGGGTGCAGCTATCAAAGCTACAGAACTCGGCGCTAAAGTCGTCGCTATCTCTGGCCCAGACGGTGTCTGCGAAATCAAAGACGGTATCACCAAGGATATGATCGACTACATGCTCGATATGCGTGCTTCGAACCGTAACAAGGTTCAGGATATGGCCGACAAATTCCCGAAGAAGGCTGTGTTCACCGCTGGTAAGAAAGCTTGGAGCGTGAAATGCGATATCGCATGCCCATGCGCTTTCCAGAATGAGATGGCTGAAGAGGATGCTAAAGAATTGATCAAGAACGGCGTGAAATATGTCGCTGAAGTTTCTAACATGGGTTGCCAGCCAGGTGCTATCGAGGCATTCCAGAAGAAGGGTATCCCATTCGCTCCAGGTAAGGCTGTTAACGCAGGTGGTGTTGCTACATCAGGTCTCGAGATCTGCCAGAACGCAGCTCACATCAACTGGACAGCTCCAGAAGTTGACGAGAAACTGCACAAGATCATGAACGACATTTATGACATGTGCGTTGAGTACGGTAAACAGAAAGATGGTTCTATCAACTACGTGAAGGGCGCCAACATCGCCGGCTTCATGCGCGTTGCAAAAGCTATGTTAGCTCAGGGTATCATCTAATCGGTTTTCCGATTCGAAAATTTGTGGGGGCGGATGTTAATTCGCCCCTACATTTTTTATATATTTGCAAAAATTTTCAGATGTCAGTCTTCGACGAAATATTATCGAAAAACGAGTTCAGTCACGATGAGCTGAAGACTCTTCTTGCCGCGGAAGGCGAGGAGATGTCGAAGCTTTTCGATAAAGCGCTGAAAACCAAGCTTAAATATCTTGATAATTACGTTCATCTTCGCGGCTTAATTGAATACAGCAACCGCTGCGCGAAATATTGCCTTTACTGCGGCGTGCGTGGCAAAAACACTAAGGTTGAGCGTTATACTTTGAGCGATGAGGAAGTGCTGGAATGCGCACATTTGGCTCATGATTTGGGCTATGGCTCCGTTGCCATCCAAAGCGGTGAACGTGACGATAAGGAGTTTGTCGATAAAATCGAATATCTCGTCAAGGAAATAAAGAAAATAGACAACGGAAGCCTCGGAATCACGCTTTCGTTGGGCGAGCAGACCGAAGAAACCTACCGCCGTTGGTTTGAAGCTGGCGCACACCGTTATTTATTAAGAATTGAAGCCTCAGATGAGAATTTATATTATAAGATTCATCCAAAAGATAAAAAACACGATTTTCATAAACGTTTGGCTTGCATCGACTCGCTCTTAAGCATTGGTTATCAGACTGGTACAGGCGTTATGGTGGGTCTCCCGTTCCAAACTTTGGATAATTTGGCCGATGATTTGATGTTTTTCAAGCGCAAAGACGTCGCTATGGTCGGAATGGGACCGTTCATCCCGCATCCCGACACACCTCTATATCAATATAAAGACCAGATTCCATCGGCAAAAGACCGTATGAATCTCACTTTGAAGATGATTGCCGTTTTGCGCCTGATGATGCCTGAAATCAACATGGTGGCAGCCACTGCCAACCAGACTGTCGATCCGCTTGGTCGCGAGAAAGCTATCATGGTGGGTGCCAACGTCATCATGCCTAACCTCACGCCGAATGAATTCCGTGAGAATTATCTCATCTATCCCGACAAGGCCTGCGTGAAAGACAAACCCGACCAGTGTCAGACCTGTCTCGACCTCCGCATGGAATCGATAGGGCATAAGGTTCTCTACAACGCTTGGGGCGACTCGAAGGCGTTTACAAATAAACATACAGCATAACTTTTGTGGAATTTACCCATCATATGGTATTAATGGCTGAAAAATCATTATAAATGGTGATGATTAATGTGTCGTTATGGATGTACTTTTGCAAAAGTTTATTAGTGTTTAATTTTAAAAATATTGTATGAAATTCTTAAAAATAAAGTTGTTATTTGTATTGTTGGTCGCAGGATTTGCAGCAGCGGCGCAAGTCACAGACGCCAACATATTCGGTCACGTGATCGACAAAACCACGAAAGAGCACCTTCCTTTTGTAAATGTGATAGTTAAAGGCACTGCCAAAGGCGCTTCTACTGATGAAAGCGGTCACTATTTCATAACGAATTTGTCGGAGGGGAATCATGTTATTGAAGTGTCATGCGTCGGTTATAAGTCTGTTCGAACAGAGATTTATATTAAAAAAGGCGAGAGCAAGGAACTGAATTTTGAGATAGAGGAGGATGCTCGGATGATGAAAGACGTCGTTGTGTCAGCAAGTCGTGTGGAGGTTAACAGACGTGAAGCCGCTGTTGTTGTTAATGTGTTAAATCCCAAGGCTTTTGAAAGCGTTAATGCGGTCAATCTTGCTGAAGGTTTGAACTATCAGCCTGGATTGAGGGTTGAAAACACTTGCCAGAATTGTGGTACTAATCAGGTGAGAATCAACGGATTGGAGGGAAAATATTCACAGATCCTGATTGACAGCCGACCGGTTTTTAGCGCATTGGCCGGTGTTTATGGTCTCGAGCAGATTCCGGTCTCGATGATCGACCGCATCGAGGTGATTCGTGGTGGCGGTTCGGCTCTGTTTGGCGCAAACGCTGTTGGTGGCGTGGTCAATATCATAACTCGCGAACCTATAAAAAACACTCTTGATGTGGCACATACAGCCAAACTCATTGGAGGAAAGTCATGGGACAACACGAGCTCATTCAACGCGTCTTTGGTTTCAAACGATTTCAAGGCAGGCGCATATATTTTCGGGACATCTCACAACCGGCAGGGCTATGACCATGATGATGATGGCTTTACCGAGTTGGGCAAACAGAAGGCCATGAATATCGGCACTCGCGCGTTTTACAAATTCGGTACGGGTTCGAAACTGACGGCCGAATATCACAGTCTGTACGAATTCCGTCGCGGTGGTGATAGCATCGACTTGCAACCACACATGTGTCTGGTGGCAGAACAAGCCGAACATCATGTGAATGGCGGCGGTCTGACCTATGATTTCCTAAGCAAGGATACACGTTTCCATTATTCGGCATTTGTTTCATTGCAGGATATTCGCCGTAACACATATTATGGGACACAATGTGACTTGAATGCATACGGCAATTCTACCGATTTCAGCTCGGTGCTTGGAACACAGGCGTCATATAATTTTGATAATTTGATTTTCATGCCTTCGACATTAGTAGCTGGCGCCGAATGGGCTACAAATCATCTTGTCGACGAACAGCCTGCATATAATCGTGTTGTTGATCAGGAAGCGGATGTGGCGAGCGCATTTCTGCAAAATGAATGGAAAAACTCAAAAGTCGGTTTCCTCGTTGGACTGCGTGCCGATAAACACAGTCTGATGAAAGACCCCGTTTTCAGTCCGCGAACAAATATAAGATGGTTGGTTGCACCTTCAATTACTACGAGGGTTAGCTATTCTTCTGGTTTCCGTGCTCCGCAAGCCTTTGATGAGGATTTGCATATCATGGCGGTAGGAGGCGAGGTGACACTCATCACACTGAGCCCCGACCTTAAGCCGGAATACAGTCACAGCTTTAGTGGCTCGGTTAGTTGGGAACGTTATTTTGGAACTTATGACTTCGATTTGTTGGTTGAAGGCTTCTATACCATATTAAATAATGTCTTTGTGCTTCGTCCGAAAGGTGTTGACCCTCAAGGAAATATACTTTTGGAACGCTGTAATGGTTCTGGAGCTCATGTCGGCGGTGTGAATGTGGAGGTTCAACTGAAACGTGACGATTTTGCTGTGCAGGTCGGCTACACATGGCAGCAGAGCCGCTACAATGAGCCTGAACAATGGAGCGAAGACCCTGATGTAAAGCCGCAATACCGTATGTTTCGCACTCCAGATCATTACGGATATGTTTCGCTGCTTTGCCCTGTCACAGAACGTTTTAAGACTTCAGTATCAGCGGTTTACACTGGTCCGATGTTAGTGCAGCACTTTGCCGGTTATGTTGAAAAAGACTGTGAGAAAGAGACCCCGTCATTCTTTGATATGGGAATCAAACTAACTTACGACATCCCGCTTTGTATTGGTACGACGTTGCAGGTCAACGGTGGCGTGCAGAATATTTTCGACAGCTATCAAAACGATTTCGACAAAGGCGCTTTGCGTGACGCCGGCTACATTTACGGCCCTACATTCCCACGCACATATTTTGTGGGATTGAAGCTTAGCTTGTAAATGAAAAAAGGCGGCCGTTAAGGCCGCCTTTTTTACAATCATTCATTATATAATCCAAATTGAAGTAAAATCTTCTAGAAATAGAGGTCGCGCTCACCCTGTTTGATGCGCTCGATTCTCTTCTTAAGCTCATCAAGGAACTGCGGGTCAACGTTTTTGAAGTTGTTTTCGATGGTTTTCCAGCCTTTTGCGGCGACTTCAGGTGTTGCGTAGTCAACAAGATATTCTGTCAAGGTGAGGATTGCATTCGGGGTGCAATAGCGCTTGATGAAGCCCGGAACGCTGAATTCCATGAAATGCTCGCCGGTTCTGCCTAAACGATAGCATGCTGTGCAGAAGCTCGGGATGAAGTCGTGGTCGAGAAGCTCATCGATGATGTCGCCTAATGTGCGGTCGTCGCCAATCTTGAACTGCTCGCGGTGTAGGTTCTGGTTTTCCTGCTTGTCACTGTTTTTCTCTTCCTCCTCGTGGTGATATTTGTAGTCGCCAATCTGCAGGTTGGTACCGCCGTCGATCTGTGAGATACCGTATTCAATGGCTTTTGCGCGGAATGCGGCGTCTTCGCGGGCGGTTAGAATCATGCCCGTGTAAGGCACTGCCAGACGGAAGATTGCGATAATCTTTTCAAATGTCTCGTCGTCGACGAAATATTTCTTATCTATGCTCAATCCCGATGCGTCTTTGATACGCGGGAACGAGATTGTGTGCGGTCCGACATTGAAGCAAGCCTCGAGGTGGTTGGTGTGACGGATCATTGCCAAAACCTCGTAACGCCAGTCGTACAAGCCGAAAAGGATACCCAGACCGTTGTCGTCGATGCCTGCCTGCTGAGCGCGGTCCATGGCGGTCAGACGATAGTTGTAGTCGCCTTTCTTGGTGTTGATTGGGTGATATTCGTTGTAAATCTCAGGGCAGTAGGTCTCCTGGAAGATCTGATATGTTCCGATGCCTGCCTCTTTCACTGTGCGGAAGCCTTCCACATCGAGTGGGGCCGCGTTGATGTTCACACGGCGGATTGAGCCTTTGCCTTTCTTGGTAGCGTAGGTCACTTTCACGGTGTGGGCGATGTACTCTGGTGAGTATTTCGGGCTTTCACCGTAAACGAGGATGAGTCGTTTTTGGCCGTCATCTTCCAAAGCCTCCACGTTGCGGATAAGCTCTTCGTCGGTCAAGGTTGTACGGATCTGTTCCTTGTTCGATGAGCGGAAACCGCAGTAGCTGCAGTTGTTTACGCAATAGTTACCCACGTAGAGAGGGGCGAAGAGCACGATACGGTTGCCGTAGATACGACGTTTCAACTCACGTGCGCCTTCTTTGATCTCTTCAACCAGCTTAGGATCGGTTGTGTTGACCAAAACCGCTGTCTCTTCCATCGTCAGGCGGTTCTTGTTCAGTGATTTCTCAATGATTTCATGCACGCGCTCTGCTGTGCTCTTTGTGTTGTTGATGTAGTCCCAAATCTCTTCCGATGAGATAAACGGGCGGTTAGGCTCGTCTGGGATACGACATTTTTCCGGATGAAATTGCATATTTTTAGCTTTTTATTTGTTATTTTCCCTTTTAAAACAACAAAATTCAGCTGAGAAATGAGAAGTTTCAATTCCCTCGCCGTCAGATTTTTACCTCTTCCAGCTCTGACTTTTTATTCGTAAAGCCCTTAGTCTCAATAACTTATCTCGACTTTAGGTCATTTACAAACTATTGTTGGTTGGTCATGCAAATATATATAATTTTCTAAAATGTTCAACTTTTTTAGAACATTTTTGTCACTCTTTCAAAAATGCCGTTCATATAGGCAATCGCCATGCCGTAGTTGCTGATCGGGATGCCGTTTTCGACTGCCATGTTCGTACGGTTGATGAGCTGTTTGCGTGTCGCCATGCAGCCGCCGCATTGTATCGCCATCGCATATTGCTTGATGTTTTCGATAGGCGTGAGACCTGAAAGATAAGTGAATTCGATGTTCTTTCCCGTGAATCTCCTAATAAGATTAGGCAGTTTCACTCGTCCGATGTCGCCGCAGCTGATTTCGTGAGTGCATGACTCGAGCATCAGAATATTATCGCCGTCTTTGAGATTTGATAGGTGAGGAGTGCCTTTTAGATAATTCTCAAAATCGCCTCTCAAACGAGCTAAAATGATGCTGAAACTTGTGAGCATCACATCTTTTGGCACAATCTCGTTGACAATCTTAAACACTTGAGAATCAGTGACTACCAGATTCGGTCGTGGCATCTTTGAGTCGAAATACTGTTTCAATGCCGTTTCTTTCAAAACTACGCAAATGCAGTCGTTATCGAGCACGTCGCGGATTGCCATCACCTGAGGAAGAATCATACGGCCTTCAGGAGCCTCGTCGTCAATTGGTGTCACCAAAACCACCACATCACCAGGTTTTATTATGCCTCCGAGCAACGATGCTTTTTTGTATGCGCTCTCCGGGATGGCATTTTTCAATGCTTCTTGAAGAATTTTTGCATCATCCTTTAATGCGCTGAATTCCAGAACTTTAGTGGAAAACTCGCTTTCAATTCGAGCCTTCAAGTCCTCAGAGATCTTAGAGAGCTCTGATTTGTTATGAACTATGATAAACGGCACCTCGTTCTTTTTAAACTGGCCAATTATCTCTCTTTCCGGCTCCCCGAAATCTTCTCCAACAATCACTAAAATCGCGCAATCAATTTCCTTCAGCACCTGATAAGTCTTCTCCACACGCTGTTTTCCAAGTTCGCTCATATCGTCAATGCCGGCAGTATCTATCAGCACCACCGGGCCAATGCCGAAAATCTCAATTGATTTCTTCACAGGGTCGGTAGTAGTTCCGGCCTGCTCTGATACAATCGCCATCGGTTGTCCAGTTAACTTATTGATTATCGAGCTTTTACCATTATTCATCCGCCCGAAAATCCCGATATGAGGTTTTAAATCTTTAGCCATAACAAGAGGTGTTTTGTTTTGCAAAGATAGTAAAAATTTTATTTTGTGCCCTCGCGGGCTGGTTTTTGTTCCTTTTCCCTTGATGGAAAATGAACCGAAAAGATCAAGGCCCGAATTATCGGCCCAACGCTTCAGCCGTCCTAAGGCGGTGATACTCATGGCGGGGAGTGCTTTCTGATGAAAGCAAACGACTGGGCGCCCCGCCGTGAGTATCAACCGCTTAGTCCGGCTTTTTGGCCACCGCTGCCCCGCGATTCGGGCCGGGCCCTCCCGCCGCAG
>LUZN01000029.1 GCA_001603665.1 Bacteroidales bacterium Bact_22 | reverse complement strand
CGCCGATGATACTGCATTAGCTTGTGGGAAAGTAGGTCGTCGCCAAACCCATAGTAGAGACGCCATCGTGACGTCTCTACTTTTTTTATGCCTTTTTTTGTTTGCAAAAATAATTGTCACACATATTGAAAAAATTTGTAATTTTGCAGCCCGAAAAATAAGGATATACTCTCCTAGCTAATTATGCAGAAAATCCTTATTTTATAAAGGGTTTTAATTATGAAGAAGTTTGAATTAATTCTTACAAGAAGTCTGATTTTAACTCTTCTTGCACTTTTGACAAACACATTTTTAATGGCTCAAAGCCGCCTCATCGGTACAGGAGATGAGGAATCCCCTTATGTTATTTCCTCTCAAGCCGATTGGACTACATTTGCAAACGATGCGACTTATTGGGATTTAAATGTTTATACCCGACTTGATACAAATATTACTACCGATGAGATGGTCGGTAACAGTACCGATAAATATGAAGGCCATTTCGACGGAAACGGACATACGCTGACGTTCAACAAAGGAACACAACAAGACCCCTTTAATAGCGATCATTGCGCACCATTCAGATATATTCTTAATGCAAATATAAAAAATCTGACTGTTACAGGAACCATCTACACTAAGAAAAAGAACGCCGGAGGCTTTGTAGGTCAAGCAAACGGAATAGCCAATAGTATCACTAACTGCCGAAGCAACATAACAATTGATTGCACAAGCAATAACGTGAATAACAACGATGGTACGCATGGCGGATTCGTTGGAGAGTCGCCAACTAGTGCGGTAATTAGCTTTAAGGATTGCATTTTTGACGGCAAAATAAAAGATACAAATACAACCAAGAAAGTTCAAAAATGTGGCGGTTTCGTCGGTTGGGTTAATAAAACCGTTAACTACGACAATTGTTACATGGCCGGAACAATTGAAATAAAACAAAACATTTCGCATTTTAATAGAAACAAATCGGCAGCTGGAAACAGGATTGATATGTATTATCTTAAAGACCAACAAAATGATGTAAGTCCTGGTCCGAAAGGTAATCCGGCGAGCCAGTCATACGATGATACAATCGCAAAAAAATATACAATTGACGATATTGACTATTATGTCCCTGTAACCATTAAAACGTGGGATATTATAGATGAACCGGCCGAGCCTTATAACGTCGACACGCTTGTGCAGTTTTTTGGCAAAACAATTCTTAGAAAAGGCAACGATTACTCGCTTGATATTGAATATAAAGAAACCATTGATGGCGAATATGAAGATATTGACGAAGTCCTAAGAGCAGGTTTTTACAAGATTACCATTGTAGGTAATGATAGACGAGGATACCTCGGCACCGAATCGTTTGAATTCAGGGTTTTGTCGGAAGATGAAAAATGGTCTAAACTCGAAGCGGCATTGGCAGGGACAGATCCGACTGTTACATTATCGCGCGATTTTATGGCGACGAGCACCGACAACGTGCTGATAGTCAACAGAGATGTGACGATAAACCTCAATGGTCATACCATCGACCGTCATTTGGCCGAAGCTGTCGCAAACGGACAGGTTTTAAGAATTGAAGCAGGCTGTACAGTCACCATCAACGGGCCAGGCACTATTACCGGCGGTTTCAACCTTGGCACAAAAGAGAATATCGACGGCGGCGGTATTCATAATATGGGTACTTTGATTTTGAATAACGTCACTATTACCGACAACCACTGTATAAAATGGTCGGGCACAACATTCTCGGGCCGTGGCGGTGGTATCTATACCGGTAAAGGCAGCTCGTTGACGATGAATGGTGGATTGATTAGCAACAATACTGCAAGAGGCGGCGGCGGTGGTGTATTTACCGAAGAAGCGGCACTGTTCAGCTTGAATGGAGTCACGATAGATGACAACGAGAGCGAAAGTAAAGGCGGTGGTGTGCGTATTTTAGCACTGGATAAAGATCCCGCAACGGCAGTGATGACAGATTGTATCATCAGTAACAATCGTGCAACGGATGTCGGCTCCGATAGAGCATCGGAAGGCGGTGGAGTATACATGCAGAAAGGCAGACTGTCGATGACCAGATGTGAAATCACCAATAACAAATCGTCGTTTGCCGGAGCAGGATTCTTCTCGCTGGATGGAAAAACATACGCAACCGATTGCATCATCACCGGAAACTCCGCATATGTGGAAACCGACAAGATGTATGGCGGAGGCATCAGTTTGTATAAAAACAGCACCTACACCATGGATGGCGGCACCATCGAAGGAAACAGCAGCTTCCAGGACGGTGGTGGAATATATGTCATGCAAGGCGCAAAATTCAATATACTCGGACAAGTCGTTATTAGAGATAACTTCAGAATAAGAGAAGGTGTGTCGACAACCGAAAACAACGCATATCTTGGCGGTTCTTCGGTTATTAATATCATAGGTCCGATTACGGAAGGTTCGGAAATATATATCACCGGACACGGTTTGGGCGGCATTTATACCAAGGGCTTAAAATCTGAATATGTCCAATATTTCAAATCAGACGATAAATATCAGACAGAAGTAGACCCGTCGACAGGCGAGTTCCGATTGGTCCCATACGACTGGGAAAATCCAGGTGCTTGGTTTGACCAGGAATGGTGGGACGAAAGTAATCCTAGAGTCCCTACAGCGGACGATGATGTGGTGATTAAAAGGGCGATTATGATTCCTGAAGGTTACACCGCATACGCAAAAAGTGTCGATTTCACCAATGGCACTGTTGTTATTAAGGAAGGCGGCGAGTTGATAATTACCGATCACGAGTCGAGCGCTCAAGTAGACCTGCTGTTCCAGAAAAATATTACAAAAATCCCTGATGGTGACCTTTACGGATGGCATATCGTGTCGATACCTATCGACAATGCAGAGTTGAACAACGATTATGTTTACAATACAAACATTATAACGAGGAAAACCAAACCTTTCGACTTCGACTTGCTGCGTTACGACGAGCCCACACATTATTGGGATAGTTACAACGACAATTCGGTATCATTCTCAACCAGTTTTACAAACCTGGTCAAAGGATGCGGTTACCTTTACCGCAACGAGAAAGACGTTGCGATAGAGTTCTATGGTACGATGAATGTGGTCGATGTTGACTGCAATGTGACATATACCGGCTCTGCGGCACCGCTTTCGGGATTCAATCTTTTAGGCAATCCGTATACTGAAAAAATCTCTATCTTAAACACAACTTTGTTGGGTAAAAATGATGTGGTTTTGGGTCAGCAGTTGACTGGTTTCTATAAATTGGAAAAAGGCCAAAAATGGACTGCTTTAATCTCGGATCCAAATGAGAAATTCGATCTGGGCGAAGGTTTTCTTGTACAGGTTCCTGAACAAGCCAAGAAGGTGAGATTCTCGAAGACCGCAAGAACGAGTTCGTCAAAGACGGAAAGAAAATCGATAATGTTTTCTGTTTCAAACAGTAAAGATGAAGACAGAGCCTACGCCATTTGGGACGATTGTCTGGGTTTGAACAAGATCAGCCATATCAATGAGGATCTCCCGATGCTCTATATCAACCAGAAAGGTGATGACTATGCCATTGCCCCGATTGGTAAAGACGTGAATGAGTTTAACCTTAACTTAAAAGCTACGACAACGGGTCAATACACCTTGAATGTCAAGCTTGAAGGCGGTTTCAACTACTTGCACCTCATCGACAGGCTGGCGCAAAAGGATATCGACTTGCTTGTTGAGAAAGAGTATACGTTCATCGGGTCGCCGGCCGACAGCGAAGGACGTTTTATCGTGCGACTCGGCATCAGTAACGACGACGCTTTCGCTTATCAGAGTGGCAACGACATTGTGGTGAGCGGCGAAGGCGAGCTTCAGGTTTACGATGTCACAGGCCGTATGGTTATGAATACCACGATTAACGGTGTGCAGACAGTCAGCATCCCGTCGAATGGTGTTTACATTTTCAAGTTAAACGAAATGGTTCAGAAAATTGTGGTAAGATAAGCTATAGGAGGGAATTACGATGAAAAAGATATTATTTGTTATTGCATTAGTTGTTACAATGGTTTACAGCGCAAGCGCGCAGAACGACGGTTTTTTCAGAGGTGGTGACGATAATAGCGGATACCGCGCCACAAGCGAGACGCCGGGCATCCCTGGCGGTGCGGCTGGAACTATACCCGACACAAATGCTCCTATAGGCAGCGGATTGTTAGTATTTACAGCACTTGGCGCGGCTTATGCATTGGCTGGAAAAAGAAACTCATATAAAAAGAATAATTAATGTTACACGTATTAAAATAATGTGTATCTTTGCAGTCTCAAACTTTGAAGATTAACAAAACTCATAAATATAAGATGAAAAAGGTATTATTTATTCTCGCAATGGTTATGTTGATGGGATTTAGTGCAAGCGCTCAGAGCGATGGTTTTATTAAATCAGGTGACGGCGGTTTCATTGATAGAGGAACTACTCCGGAACCGACTATAGCTTTACCACAAGAGCATGGTTCTACCAGCGACCAGGGCACTCCTCTAGGCAGTGGTCTCCTCATCCTCGCAACACTGGGTGCAGGCTACGTGGCAGCGAGAAGAAAACATGCCGAATAAGAAAAAAATGAAGGACGCGCCTCGGCGCGTCCTTTTTTTATTATATTTGCAACTTAATTAACCATCTTAAAAATGAGCGGATTTTTTGGAATAGTATCAAAAAGGCCTTGTATTACAGACCTTTTCTACGGAATTGATTATCATTCACATCTTGGAACAACAGCAGGCGGTATCTGCACTTTCGACGGCGAGCGCTTTCACCGTTCGATCCACAACCTCCAAGGTTCTTATTTCAGAACGAAATTTGAAGACGAACTCCCGCAGTTCATCGGCAACAGCGGCATAGGCGTCATCAGTGACACCGACGCGCAGCCAATCCTGGTGAACTCACATCTCGGCAAGTTTGCCATCGTCACAGTGGCTAAGATCACCAACATCAAAGAGTTGGAAGCCGAATGCCTCGAAAACAAGCAGCACTTCGCCGAGCTGAGCCATGGCGACACCAACCCGACGGAGCTCGTGGCGCTGCTTATCACGCAGGGTAAGGACTTTGTGGAAGGTATTCAAAACGTATATAATAAGGTGAAGGGCTCGGTCTCGATGCTCATCCTCACCACCGAAGGTAGCATCATCGCGGCAAGAGACAAATATGGCCGTACGCCTATCGTCATTGGTAAAGACGCCGACGGCTACGTGGCCGCTTTTGAGAGTCACAGCTACATCAACCTCGACTATTCGACCGAGCGTTTCCTCGGTCCGGGCGAGGTTGTGCGCATCACCAAGGACGGCGTCAACCAGCTGCTCGCACCTGGCGACAAGCTTCAGATGTGCTCGTTCCTTTGGATTTACTACGGTTTCCCGGCCACCGACTACGAAGGCATCAACGTGGAGGAGATGCGTTATCGCGGCGGCTACGCCATGGGTAAGATGGATGACGTTGAGGCCGACTATGTGGCTCCTATCCCTGATTCTGGCATCGGAATGGCTATCGGTTACTCACATGCGACGGGCATCCCTTACGTACGCAGCGTGGTGAAATACACTCCTACCTGGTCGCGCAGCTTCATGCCTGTCAACCAGTCGCAGCGTGAGCACGTGGCGAAGATGAAACTCATACCTAACCATGCTCTTCTGAAGGGCAAACGCGTGATCTTCTGTGACGACAGCATCGTGCGTGGCACACAGCTTCGCGACAATGTGAAGATGCTCTACGAATACGGCGCCAAGGAGGTCCATATCAGATTGAGCTGTCCTCCTTTGAACTACGGATGTAAATTCTTGAACTTCAGCGCTTCGAAAAACGAGTTGGAACTCATCACACGTCGTTGCATCGAGGAACTTGAGGGCGACAGCACCAAGAATCTTGAGCTTTACAGCGACGCTTCGACAAAGCAATACGCCAACCTCGTCGAGATGTTGCGCAAGCACGTCGGTGTCGACTCATTGAAATTCAACACTTTAGATAATATATGCAACGCTATCGGCCTGCCGAAATGCAAGGTGTGCACACACTGCTTCGACGGCTCGTCGTACGGCGACAAATAAAATTATTTGAAAGTGATATCGACTGACGAATCACGGGAGAGCCCGAGTAACGATGCGGCTTTTCCGTGATTCATCGCTATCTCGAGGTAGCCATGAGTGCCAAACAGGGCCATCTTTTCAGCAATAGGCACCTCGGTGTAGCTGCGGCAGACCTTGTCGATGGTATATTTACCGATTCTTATCTCGAAACTCCTGCCGTTTCTGACTTTTTCGAACAGTTCTTTGGTGATGTTCGTGACTGCATTCTCGTAAGAATCAACGAATGTGATGATTCCGTGGATGGAGTTGTTGTTCATTGTCGGCTGGAACGCCAGGCATTCGCGGATCTTAGGATAAGGACCGCCGATCTCGCTGAACGGTACGCCTTTAGCAATCATCGCTGCCACTTTCACGAAACGGTCGCGGGTTGTGAAGGTGAAGTAGTCGCTGTCTTGAATAACCTCGATGGTGACGGCCTCATACGGCGTGTCGCCAAGGATGAGCGAGAAGATGTCGTTGTCGGTACCGATGAAATAATGTCCGTTGGCTTTCAGCGCGATATGCGGCTTGTCGGATGCCTCCTCGGTTTCCACCGCGATGATGTGGATGGTGCCTTCAGGGAAGTTCTGATAGCAGTTTCGGATGATGAACGCTGCCGCGGCGATGTCCCACGGCTCGATGTTGTGGGTGATGTCGACAATGGTGGCATCGGGTAACGCCGACAAAATGGTGCCTTTCACTGCCGCAACGTAATAGTCGGACAGTCCCCAATCGCTTGTCAGTGTTATGATCGCCATTGTTTTTACCGTTTTCTGTTAAACGCTCACTTCCAGAATGCAAAAATACATTTTTATAATGAAAAATTTTTATTGAAATAAAAAAGTTATTAACAATTTTTATTTTTTATCTTTGCATAATGAAAAATATGTAAAATTTAGTCGAAAAATCAGATGGCGGAACAGATAGTCCAGATAGAAAATGTCAACCCGAGCGACTTGTATGGCGCTAAGGATCAACACCTTACGATAATCAAGAACCTATTTCCGAAGTTGAAAATCATCGCACGAGGCGATTTTGTGAAGGTGATAGGAGAGGACGACGAGGTGAATTATTTTCTCGATCGGCTGACGATGTTGGTGAACCATCTGGAGCGTTTCGGCAGCATCAATCCGCAAGTCATTGAAGATGTGATGATTGCGGGTGGTGAGACGGCTTACGTGAAGAGCTTGAGCGACAGTGATGTTCTGGTGTATGGTCGTAACGGCCTGCAAATCAAGGCGATAACGGTCAACCAGAAGAAGATGGTTGATGCGATTGCGAAAAAAGACATGATCTTCGCCATCGGGCCTGCCGGAACCGGAAAGACTTACACTGCCGTGGCATTGGCCGTCCGCGCGCTCAAGAACCGTGAAGTGCGGAGGATCATACTTACGCGCCCCGCGGTGGAGGCAGGCGAAAATCTCGGCTTCCTGCCGGGCGACCTGAAAGACAAGCTCGACCCGTATCTCCAGCCGTTGTACGACGCCCTGCGCGACATGATACCGCAGTCGAAGCTGACGGCTTACATGGAGGACGGCACCATCGAGATCGCGCCGCTGGCGTTTATGAGAGGTAGAACGTTGGACCATGCATTTGTTATTCTCGACGAGGCTCAAAATGCCACGAGAGCGCAGTTGAAGATGTTTTTGACTCGTATGGGTCGCGATGCGAAGTTCGTCATCACTGGCGACGTGACGCAAATAGATTTGCCGAAGAACCAGCCGTCGGGACTGCCGCAAGCTGTTGATATTCTCGGCGATGTGAAGGGGATCGAGTTCATCTTCCTGGATGAAAAAGACGTGGTAAGACATAAGCTGGTGACGGATATCGTCAATGCGTACAAGAAATTTTATCATGATAATGATGATGAAACTGAAACGACAGAAAATAATTAAAACTACATACAATGAAAGCACTAACAAGAACCGATTTCAACTTTAAAGGTCAGACAAAGGTGTATCACGGCAAGGTTCGTGATGTTTATTTCATCGACAACAAATATCTGGTGATGGTCGCCACCGACCGCATTTCGGCGTTCGATGTCATTCTGCCGGAGGGAATCCCGTATAAAGGCCAGATACTCAATCAGATAGCAGCTGAGTTTTTGGATATGACCACCGACATCGTGCCGAACTGGAAGATTGCAACACCCGACCCGATGGTCACCGTGGGTAAGCTCTGCAAGCCGTTCCCAGTGGAGATGATTATTAGAGGCTATCTCACAGGAAGTTCGTGGCGCACCTACAAGAGCGGGCAGCACACAATCTGCGGCGTCACCATTCCTGACGGCATGAAGGAACACCAGAAATTTGCTGAGCCAATCATCACTCCAACCACGAAGGCTGAGGAAGGTCACGATCAGGATATCTCGAAGGAAGAGATTATCCGTCAAGGACTTATCAGCAAGGAAGATTATGAGAAGATTGAAGTAATAACTCGCAAGCTGTTCCAGCGTGGCACTGAAGTAGCTGCTAAGCACGGCTTGATTTTGGTTGACACGAAATACGAATTCGGTAAGATTGGCGACCAGATTTACTTGATGGACGAGATTCACACCCCTGATTCATCGCGTTATTTCATCGCCGACCAGTACGAAGAGTGCTTCGCAAAAGGTCTGCCGGTGAAGCAGCTCTCGAAGGAGTTCGTCCGCGAATGGTTGATGGCCAACGGCTTCCAGGGCAAGGAAGGACAGAAGGTTCCAGAGATGACACCTGAAATCGTGAAAGGCATCTCGGAAAGATACATCGAGCTCTACGAAAAGGTAACAGGAAAGGCGTTCCAGAAGGCTGCGGATACCGAAGATATCAAGGCGAGAATCGAAACCAATGTCAGAAATTGGTTGCAAAACAATGCCTAAACTATTCAACGAAATACTATCACACCGTAACCCCGACCTCGTGCCGGGGTTATCTCGTTTCTTCAAAACCGCCCCGGGTGGCTACGGCTACGGCGATAAGTTCCTGGGAATCAAGGTGCCGACGATAAGAGAGGCGGTGAAGGAATGCTGGAGCGAGACGTCGTTTGATGACCTGAAGGAATGCGTCAGCTCGGAATACCATGAAATGCGCATGGCTGGGTTGCTGACCTTGGTGCAGATTTTCAAGCATGCAAAGAAAGATGTGAAGCTTCAACAACAATGCGTCGACTTCTATCTCGCTAATACTCAATATATTAACAACTGGGACTTGGTGGATTTGTCGTGCTACGAACTGCTTGGAAGTTGGCTTCTCAACAAGGATCGCAAGCTTCTTTACGACCTCGCTCGCAACGGAAAAACCATCTGGGAGCAGCGCATCGGGATGGTGAGTACGATGCAGTTTGTGCGCCACGGTCAACTTGACGATACGTTCAATATCGCTGAATTATTTCTTGCAAAACCTCTCCCGCTTCACGACTTGCTGCAAAAAGCCGTGGGCTGGCTGCTTCGAGAAGCCGGAAAACGTGATGAAAAACGATTAAAAGACTGGCTCTCAACACGTTACAAGACTATGCCTCGCACCATGCTGCGGTACGCCATTGAAAAATTTTCGGAAAACGAACGGAAATCTTATCTCGAAAAGTAATTACTTCTCTTTTTTCTCGTAAAAGTGCATGTCAACGATGTACTGATACACCTCTTTCGGCATAAAATAGCGCACGTCTTTGCCTTCAGCAATGGCGTCACGAATAAATGTCGACGAAACTTCAATTTCAGGAGCATTTATAATTTTTACCGAAGGATGATTTGCTAACTCATTGCTGCTGTAGCCTTTGCGCGGATAAACCAACAGATGATGATACTTCAAAATCATCTCGTAGTTTTTCCATTTAGGAAAGTTCTCGAGGCTATCCATACCGCAAATCAGGTAAAAATCGGTGTTCGGATGATGCTCGGCCAATCGTGTTAAGGTGTCAATGGTGTACGACGGCTGCGGCATGTAAAATTCGATGTCACAGACCTGAAAACGCTCGTCGCCCTTGATCGCCAGCTCCACCATGTACATGCGATGACGGTCGGCAAGCAGCGACTTCTTGTCTTTGAACGGGTTCTGGGGCGACACCACAAACCAAATCTCATCCATGTCACCGTACTCCGCGAGGTAATTCGCAAGCATCAGGTGGCCGTTATGAATGGGATTGAAGCTGCCAAAAAATAACCCGATTTTCGTTTTCATGATGAATCATATGACTTCAAACTATGCCAAAATCACTTTAGAGCGAGCCCTCGAGGTCTCACAGGCGTGATTTTTTGCATAGTTTTCCGTCTTAAAGTATATTAAACAACTGTTCTTTTATCTTTTCTAGTTCGTCCTTCATTTTCACCACAAGGCGCTGAATATCAGCATCATTAGCCTTCGAGCCGAGGGTGTTGATTTCGCGTCCCATCTCCTGCGCGATGAAACCGAGTTTCTTGCCGGCGCCTTCCTCGTCGATACTCTCCTCGAAATAGTCGCAATGCTTACGCAGACGCACCTTTTCCTCAGTGATATCAAGCTTTTCGAGATAGAATATCAACTCCTGTTCGAAACGGTTTTCGTCGTATTCGCCACTTGTCAGCTCCTGCAGATTCTTGATAAGACGGCCTTTTATCGTCTCATGACGGTTCTTTTCGAAAGGCTCGACTTCGCCAAGATATCCAAGAATCAAATCGACACGTTTCAGCAGATCTTTCTTCAGAATCGCACCTTCCTTGGCTCTGAAATCGTCAGTTATGGCTATAGCTTGCAGCAATGTCTCCTTTATCTTTTCAAGAAACTCCTCGTCGTAATTCTGCTCCGGCGACACGAAAATGCCTGGCATTCTGAACACTATCGCAGCAATATCTTTCGATTCAGGAATATTATATTCCTTCGAGATGCTCCCGATTTGCTCGAGATACGAAGCCACGACCTCTTTTTCGATATGGGTGTTTTGCGCCACGTCGGTGTTGGTGATGGTCATCAGCACGTCGACTTTTCCGCGTTGCAGACGCGTGGCGATCTCGTTACGATATTCAAACTCGTTAGCCTTGAGCTCTTGTGGAAGCTTCATGATAAGGTCTAACTGCTTGCTGTTCAATGTCTTAATCTCGACAGAGATGTTGTTTGTCTTAAAAATCTGCTCGGCTTTGCCGTAGCCTGTCATCGAACGAATCATTTCTAAAAATAATTTTTTGCAAATATAATGTTTTTTAAACAAAAATAATCATTAACTTTGTGGACTTCTTAGAAAATTCATAAAAATTTAAATATTAACAATTAAAAATTAGGATTTTATGTCAGAAAAAAAGACTTCTCAAGATTTCATGGAAATGGAAGCCAAGTATGGTGCTCACAACTATCATCCGCTTCCGGTAGTCCTCGCCAAAGGTAAAGGCGCAAAGGTTTGGGACGTTGAAGGCAAGGAATATTACGACTTCTTGTCGGCTTACTCGGCCGTCAACCAGGGCCACTGCCATCCGGCAATCCTCAAGGCTATGTACGAACAGGCCGAAAAGCTCACTTTGAGCTCACGCGCTTTCTATAACGACGCTCTCGGTCCGTGGGAAAAATATGTCACCGAATACTTCGGATACGACAAGGTTTTGCCGATGAACACCGGCGCTGAGGCTGACGAGACAGCTCTGAAGCTCGCACGTCGTTGGGGTACAGTGTGCAAGGGCATTCCGAATGACGAGGTGACAATCGTGTGCTGCGAAGGTAACTTCCATGGCCGTACCATCACCATCATCACCATGTCGAACGACCCCGACTCGTATGCCAACTACGGTCCTCTGACACCTGGTTTCATCCGCATCCCTTACAACGATCCTGACGCATTGGAGAAGGTGCTCGCTAAGGACGGCAAGAAGATCGCCGGTTTCCTGGTTGAGCCTATCCAAGGTGAAGCTGGCGTTTACGTCCCAGATGAAGGTTATCTGAAGAAATGCTATGACATCTGCAAGAAATACAATGTGTTGTTCATGGCCGACGAGGTGCAGTGCGGTATCGCCCGTACAGGTAAGATGCTCGCTTGCGACCACGAAGGCGTTCGTCCTGACATCCTTATCCTCGGTAAGGCACTCGGCGGCGGCGTGGTGCCGGTTTCAGCAGTGCTTTGCGACGACCACATCATGATGAACATCAAACCGGGTGAGCACGGTTCAACATTCGGCGGCAACCCAGTGGCAGCAAGAGTGTCAATGGCAGCTCTGCAGGTCATCAAAGACGAACATCTGATGGAGAAAGCCGACCGTCTCGGTAAGCTCTTCCGTGAGGAGATCATGAAGATTAACCACCCGATGATTCAGAAGGTTCGCGGTAAAGGCTTACTGAATGCAGTGATTATCAAGCCTATGAACGGCAAAGAGGCATGGGATGTGTGCTTGAAGATGCGCGACAACGGCGTTCTCGCCAAGCCAACCCACCAGCACATCATCCGCTTCGCTCCACCTTTAGTAATCACTGAAGAAGAGCTGAGAGATGCTATCGAGAAGATTAAGAAATCGATAATGTCGTTCTAATTGGACTGGTTCAAAACATCAGTAAACAATGACAAACCCGTTGTCTTCGACCCGCTTCGGAGACAATGGGTTTCTTTAACTCCCGAGGAACAGGTGCGGCAGAAAATGCTACATTACCTCGTGGAGACTAGAAAAGTCGCTGCTGGATTGATTGCTGTGGAATATTCTATCAAAGTCAATAACCTCCCGAAGCGTGCCGACATCGTGATTTTCAACAAGCTCGGCGAGCCACAGATGATTGTGGAATGCAAAGCGGAATCAGTGCCGATAACCGAAAAAGTTTTAGACCAAGCGATAAGATATTATTCAGGATTGAAAGTGAAATATCTCACTTTAACCAATGGGAAAACGATGTTTTGCTATAGAGTTGAAGATGGCAAACTAGAGGCTTTGACGGAGTTTCCGTTGTAAAATATAACCAATTCCAAAACCAAGAATCATTCCCACTGCCGCTCCGCAAATGACATCTCCTGGGAAATGAACTCCCATGTAAATGCGGCTGTATGAAACCAGAATTGCCCACGGAAACATAATCCAGCCGATTTTACTGTAATGTTTCTTCATCGTCATGTAGATAAACGACGCCAAAGCGAAAGTGTTGGCGGCATGCGATGACATGAAGCCATACATTCCGCCACAGTGGCCGTTGGGTAGATATACCAAGTCTTGTATCTGCGGGTCGTGACATGGCCTAAGCCGCATAACCATAGGCTTGAAAACTGATGAAGCGATCTGATCTGATAAAGTGATTGCCACCGCCACGCCAAGAAGCACCCACAAGCCTTTCCATTTATACTTATAAAAAACCAGGAACACCAGCACCGCGTAAAACGGAATCCAACCCATCTCCGATGAGATAAACGTCATCACAGGGTCGAGCCAGTCAACGTGAAGGCCGTTGAGAAACAAAAATAGCTGGTGGTCTAAGTCGTTGAGCATTATTCAGTTAGGCAAAGCCAGATTAAATCCTTTAACTCTTTGATTCCTTCGCCGGTGGCCGAGCTGATAAACAGATTCGGCACCTTCTTCGGCAGGTGTTTCTTTATGTCTTTCTTTGTATCTTCGTCGATCAAATCGCACTTGCTGATGGCCAAAATCCTCTTCTTGTCGAGCAATTCCGGATTATATTTCTTCAATTCGTTGAGCAAAACGTCGTATGCTTCTTTTACATCCGGACTGTCGGCTGCGACTAAGAAAAGCAATATCGAGTTTCGTTCGATATGACGTAAGAATCTGATTCCCAATCCTTTACCTTCTGATGCGCCCTCGATGATTCCCGGGATGTCGGCCATGATGAACGACTTGAAGTCGTAATATGGCACGATGCCGAGGTTAGGCGTCAGAGTGGTGAACGGATAGTCGGCAATCTCAGGTTTTGCCGCCGAAACCACCGACAGGAGTGTCGATTTTCCTGCATTCGGGAAGCCCACGAGACCCACGTCGGCCAACAGCTTCAACTCGATGATTATCCATCTCTCTTCCGACGGCTCGCCGGGCTGCGAGAACTTCGGTGCCTGCATCGTTGCTGTCTTGAAGAAAGTGTTGCCCTTGCCGCCTCTGCCGCCTTTCATGATCACGATCTCCTGTCCGTCTTCAGTCACCTCGCCAAGCGGCTCGTTTGTCTCTGCGTCGTAGGCCATTGATCCCAGTGGCACCTCGATGATCACGTTGTTACCCTGTGCGCCCGTCCTCTGGTTAGCGCCGCCCGACTCGCCGTCGCCAGCGAAGAGGTGCTTGGTGTAACGCAGATGCAGTAAGGTCCACAGCTGAGCGTTGCCTTTCATGATGACATCGCCGCCCTTGCCTCCGTCGCCGCCGTCAGGACCGCCCTTAGGCACGTATTTCGCATGGTTGAAATGCATCGCGCCGTTGCCGCCCTTGCCCGAACGACAGAATATCTTCACATAATCAACAAAGTTTGAGTTTGCCATATCTTAAAATTCGTCTTCTTCAGTTTCTTCAGGTGTTGTCGCGCCCTGTTCCTCCTCGTATTTGTCGCAATCGAACTCGAGGTCGACATTAGCGAGAGGTCTCGGGAAGTCGCCCTTGCTGACGTGTAGCGTCGGGTCGGCATACACCTTCTGCATATATAAAGCCCAGATTGGCAACGCCATGTTGGAGCCTTGTCCGAGCGCTATAGTCTTGAAATGCACCGAGCGGTCTTCAGCGCCAGTCCACACTCCTGTGGTGAGGTCGGGGGTGATGCCCATAAACCATCCGTCGCTCTGGTTCTGCGTGGTGCCGGTCTTACCTGCGATAGGGTTTCTGAAGCCGTATTTATATCTCAACCTTACGCCAGTGCCTTCATATACAACGCCTTTCATCAATTCGATCATCTTGTAGGCGGTCACCTCGTCCATGGCTTCGTGTTGCTCGGCCTTGAACGTCTCGATGATATTGCCGTTTTTATCTTCAATTTTTGTGATGAAGATAGGCTTCACGTAGACGCCCTTGTTGGCGAATGTGCTCATCGCACCCACCATCTCGTAAAGCGAGATGTCGCACACGCCTAAGCAAATCGAAGGCACAGCAGGTATGTCGGCGGTCACGCCCATCCTGCGCGCCATCTGAATGACGGCTTCCGGACCAAAACGTTTCATCAGGTATGCCGAGATACGGTTGTTGGAGTGCGCCAAAGCCCAGCGCAGGGTCACCTCTTCGCCGAACTTGTTCTTACCCGAATCCTTAGGCTCCCAGAACTTGCCGTCGGGCAGTTGTATGCTGTAGCTTATGTTCGGGACCTTCGTGCACGGCGTGTATTCGCCTTCCTGCATGGCCAGTGAGTAAAGGAACGGCTTGAATGTCGAGCCCACCTGACGTTTGGCTTGCGTCACATGGTCGTACTGGAAGAAACGGTAGTCGTTGCCGCCCACGTAAGCCCTCACGTAGCCCGTGCCGGTCTCCACCGACATCAGCGACGACTGCAGGTAATATTTGCTGTAACGTATTGAGTCCATTGGACTTAGCACCGTATCGATAGGTCCGTCCCACGAGAACAGAGTCATCTCGACAGGGGTGTTGAAGTTCTCGATGATGGAGTCCATGCTCCAGCCCGCTTTCTTCAGCAGACGGTAGCGTTCGGAGCGTTTCATCGACAGCGTCATGACTTTATCCACCTCGTCTTGCGTCTTCAGCGCAAACGGAGCTTTCTTGTCGTTCCTCCAATGGCGGAAGAAAGCGGGCTGGAGGTCTTGCGATAGATGTTCGCGCACTGCCTCTTCAGCGTATTGCTGCATCCTCGAGTCGATGGTGGTGTAGATGCGCAGTCCGTCGCGGTAGATGTTGTACGGCGTGCCGTCGGGCTTGAAGTGCGTCTTGGCCCATTCGTGCATCTCGCCTCTCAAAAACTCGCGGAAATAGGTGGCCTGACCGGCTCTGTGGTCGAGCACGCCGAAATGCGACATGTCGATCGGGATCTTCGAGATGGAGTCGTATTGCTCAGATGTGATGAAACCGTTGGTCTCCATGCGTTTCAGCACGAGGTTACGGCGCCACAGAGCGTTGTTGGGGTTTCGTTTCGGACTGAATTTCGTTGGGGCGTTGACGACGCCGGCAAGCAAGGCGGCCTCTTCAATGGTGAGCTCGTTAGGTTCTTTGCTGAAGAAGGTCTCGGTAGCCTTCTTGATGCCGTAGGCGTTATGCCCGTAAAACACAGTGTTAAGGTACATCGCCACGATCTCGTCCTTCGAATAGTTGTATTCGAGCTTCGATGCCGTTACCCATTCCTGCAGCTTCCTGATGACGAGTCGCATCTTGCTCAGGCCTTCCTCACGAGGGAAGAGGTTCTTGGCGAGCTGCTGCGTGATGGTGCTGCCGCCGCCCTGGTTCGACTGTCCCGTCATGAGTCCTTTTGCTACGCGGAAGAGAGCTCTCATGTCGATGCCGCTATGCTCGTAAAACCTGATGTCTTCGATGGCGATGAGCGCGTGAATCAAGTCGGGTGAGATATCGTCGAAGCTGACGTTGGAGCGGTTTTCGATGTAATAAGTACCCAGAATCTTGCCGTCGGCGGAGATAATCTCGGTGGCGAGGTTCGTCTCAGGGTTTTCGAGTTCCTCGAAGGTTGGCATGTCGCCGAACCATTCATGCGTGATGCCATGGAAAAGCAGGAAGACGCCCAGGCAAAACACCAGGAAAAGCGACCACAGGACTATCAGATAGACCTTGATATCTTTTTTCTTATTCGATTTTCTCTTTGCCATAACTTATTGTTTTTCAAAGCATAAGCCAACGTCGGCTATGCCTTTCAGCTCTTTCTCGCGCATCGCCTGTTCAATCTCGAAATGATAATTGCCCGTCAAAGGGAAACGCAACGAAGGGTTCAGCATGATCTTCGCCGAGCGCATGGTGCCGCTGCCTTTGCCCATCCAACGGCCGTCGGGGTAGGCGAAGGTGCACTCGATGGTGTCGTGGGCAACGTTGCCGTTTGGGAACTCGGTGTGCATGAAGATGAAGAGGTTGCTATAGCGATAGCTATCCAAGTGTCTGATATTCAAGTAAAAAGCATAATCTGTCAAGGTGTCGTCGACATTCACGTCGAAGCTCGGCACGAACTCGTTGTCCCACTTCGCATCAGGAATCACGACGCTGTCGTCGTACAGCTTATCATTACCGCACGATGCTAACAGAACTGTCACTAAAATGAAATATATTAACTTTTTCACTTTATAAACTTTCAACTTTTAACTTTAAACTACTCTAAACTCTACACTCTAAACCCTACACTTTATTCAAGTTTCGACAAATCAGCCGGTTTGCCCTCTTCACCGTAGTCGTTGTTCTTCTGTTCCTTGATGAACGCGAAGTCTTCGAGCTGCTCAGGGAAAACGCCTTTTTTGTTATCTTCGATGATGGCTTTCACCTTCTCCACAGGAATAGCCATCATGTTGTTTCTGTCGAACGGGTAGGAGTACCACATCAAGCCCTTGAAGATGTCGATCTTCTGGTAGATTCCGTCGCCTTTCTTGGTCTTCAACACGATTTTGTTATCCGGGAATCCCTTCAGGGCATCCACATAGGCGTCGTACTCATAATTGAGACAGCATTTCAGTTTGCCGCACTGGCCCGCGAGCTTCTGCGGGTTCGGTGACAGCTGCTGCACCCTCGCCACGTTGGTCGTAACCGACTGAAAATCAGTGATCCACGAGGCACAGCAGAGCTCGCGGCCACACGATCCTATGCCGCCGAGTTTAGCCGACTCCTGACGGAAGCCTATCTGACGCATCTCGACGCGCACATGGAACTCTTCGGCCAACTTCTTGATCAACTCACGGAAGTCGACACGTCCGTCGGCAGTGTAGTAAAATATAGCTTTTGTCCTATCTCCCTGATACTCAATATCGTTGAGTTTCATCTCAAGTTTCAGACTCGATGCTATCTCGCGACTGCGGTACAGGGTGTGATCCTCCTGACGGATAGCCTCGAGGAACTTCTCCACGTCGTTGATTCTCGCGCGACGGTAGATTTTCTTGAGCTCCGCGACAGGTGTGTTGTTCTTTTTGCGTTTGCGCTGCTTCTCGATGAGCTCGCCCACCATGGTGACGATACCGATGTCGTGTCCGATGGCTGTCTCCACCGCAACTAATTCACCCTCAAGGAGATGCATCTCCGAAGGATAGCTGAAAAAGTCTTTTCTATCGTTCTTAAACCTCACCTCGGCAACCTGCAGCTCGCCTTCTTTTGGTGTCTCATTTTCATAGTCTTTGAGCCAGTTGAAGCTGTCGAGTTTGCATTGTCCGTGATGCAACACGTTGCTGGCAAACTCGTATTTGTCGGCCTTGATGCGGCATCCGCGGTGGAAATCGTTGGTGAGCGTCTTCTTCATGTCGTCGTGCAACGGCCATGTCGCCTTAAACTCCTCTCCCTCATCCTGCTTGTTCACCAAAGTGTCCTCCTGATCCTCATCCTTCTTGTTGAATTTCTGAGGAGCTGATTTCAGCAAACTGTCAACATCTTCAGTGGTTTCCGATATATTTTCGTCGAGAATTTCTTCTTCGTTCAACTCTTTTTCTTCCATAAAAAAACTTTTCTCCAATATATATTAATAACCTGCAAAGATAATGAAAATTATATTACGAACCTTTATTTTTTGTATTTTTGCCGAATGAAACGCATTTTTGGCATCAATAACGATCTTGATGTGCAGCAAAGGCAGGCGCGATTTGTCATGATGACGGAAAGTCCTGTGCGTCAACTGGTTATGAAGATGGCTGTCCCTACCGTCATCTCCATGTTGGTGATTGCGCTCTACAACATCATCGACGCGTTTTTCGTCGGTCACCTCTCGACTGAGGCTACTGCGGGCGTGGGAGTGTCGTTTGCCTACATGACTTTCATCAACGCCTTCGGATTTTTCTTCGGTCACGGCTCGGGAAACTATATCTCGACGGCGCTTGGCGCGAAAAAATACGACGATGCCGAGAAGATGGCTGCCACGGGTTTCCTTTCGTCGATGGGCTTCGGCACCATAGCAGCTATTGTCGGACTTTGCTTCCTCACACCGCTTTCGCGGATAATGGGGTCCACACCCGACATCGTGCCGCATGCCAACGATTATCTGCTTTTTATCCTCATCGGAACGCCTTTCATGATGTCGTCGCTGACGCTTAACAACCAGCTCCGACTTCAAGGCAACGCCAGCTACGCGATGATAGGAATCACGACCGGCGCCGTGCTGAACATCTTCCTCGATGCCTTGTTTATCTATGGTTTCGACATGGGTGTGATGGGCGCGTCGCTCGCCACCTGCATCAGTCAGATGACGGGCTGGCTCATCTTGCTGCTTGGCACCATGAGGAGTGGCAACGTGCATATCCGAATCCGTAACTTCTCGCCTAGCGTGCGTAGCTATATCGACATTTTCAACGGCGGAGCGCCTTCGCTGATGCGCCACGTGTTCGTCTGCATCAGCACCATCATGCTCAACCGTTATGCGGCCTACTACGCAGCTCCAGGCACCGAGGCGAGCGCCATCGCGGCCTTTGCCATAGTGTCAAGAATAATGATGTTTGCCTTCTCCATCATCCTCGGACTTGGTCAGGGATTCCAGCCTGTCTGTGGCTTCAACCACGGTGCCGGTCTGCACGAACGCGTGAGAAAGTCTTTCATTTTTACCACGAATATCTCGACTATCATATTGATAATCACTTCGTTAGCGTTTGCTATATTCGCTCCCGACTTGATAAAGATTTTCCGTAGCGAAGACGCCGAACTGGTGAAAATAGGCACACGGGTGCTGCGGTGGCAGTGCATCTCATTCCCGCTCATCGGGGTGAGCACCGTCACCAACATGATGTATCAAACTACTCGTAAAACATTGATAGCCACCATCTTATCGATGGGCCGACAGGGTATCTTCTTCATCCCGACCATCATGATTCTGCCTCTTTTCATCGGACTTCAGGGCGTAGAGATGACGCAGGCTATTGCTGACGCGTTGACGTTCCTGTTGGCGTTGCCGTTTGCCATTCGGGAATCAAAAAAGGGCGAATAATCATTCGCCCCTACTGTCGTTTAAAACAAACAATTATCCAAATCTTGTTTGATTTTTTCCTTATCTAACTTCTGTCCGATAAACACAATCTTTTCCATGCGGTCGCCATACTCCTCGTCCCAATCCTTGAGGATGCTCGGGTCACGCTCCACAAACTGCTGTAACTCCTCCTTCGAGGCAGTCGCAAACCAATAACCGGCTTCGCTCAATTTCTTCTGTTTGCCGGCGGTTTCGAAGATATACGACATATCCTGATTGTCGGCAAAATAGCATAATCCCTTGCAGCGGATGATGTTTTTCGGCCAGCTGTTCAGCACATAATCGTTGAATTTCAAGGTGTCGAAAGGTCTTCTGTTGAAATAAACAAAGGTGCCGATGCCATATTCCTCAGCCTCGCCTTCATCCTCATCGTGGTCGTGATGATGGTGGTGTTCATGGTCGTGGTGGTGATGCTCGTGTTCGTCGTGCTCATCATCGTCATCGTCGTCATGTTCCTCATGTCCTTCGATAATCTTTATCCAGCCTGCTGAGCCGCTAACTTGATTATAATCAAACATTTGCGTGTTGATGATTTTATCCAAATCTACATTGGCATAGTTGCAGTCGATAATCTCGGCGTCAGGTGAGAGGTTCTTCACAATCTGACGGATGCGCTCCAGTTCTTTCTGCTCGACTTCCGAAGCTTTGTTGAGCAAAACGATGTTACAGAACTCAATCTGTTCGATGACGAGGTTCTCGATGTCGTCTTCGTCGATGTTTTCGTTCTTGAGCTTGTCGCCGCAGCCGAATTCGTCCTTCATTCTCAGGGCGTCGACCACTGTCACAATGCAGTCGAGGCGCGGGGTGCCAAACTGCGTGTATTCACGGCCCATCTGCGGTATTCCGGCGATGGTGCGCGCTATCGGCTCCGGCTCGCAGATGCCGCTGGCCTCAATCACTATGTAGTCGAAACGGGCCATCTTCATGATGTCGTTGAGCTGTTCGATGAGGTCCATCTTCAAGGTGCAGCAGATGCAGCCGTTTTGAAGGGCCACCAGACTCTCGTCTTTCTTGCCCACCACGCCGCCTTTCTGGATGAGGTCGGCATCGATGTTCACCTCGCCTATATCGTTGACTATCACTGCAAATTTGATGCCTTTCTTGTTCGAAAGGATATGATTTACCAAAGTCGTCTTTCCACTTCCGAGATAACCGGTCAGAAGCAGGACCGGAGTTTCCATTCTACTCATAATTTTTTTCAAATTTGGTTGCAAAAATAATAAAAAAATGCCAACAGCCAATAGCTAATAGCCAATAGCCAAAAAATTTGTAATTTTGCCCCCGTTTATGAAAAAGTCTTTAGGTCATATCTCAGCGTTTGTCGCCTACACAATTTTCGGCTTCAACATCATCGTTTGCCGCGATTTGTCTACATTGGCGTTGATCTCCCCGATGGGATTGCTGTGCTTTCGTGTGGCCGGTGCTGCCGCTCTTTTCTGGATAGCGTCGCTTTTCATGCCTCAAGAAAAGGTCGAAAAAAAGGATTTCCCGAAGATTTTTCTTGCCTCGATGCTCGGACTTTTCCTCACCCAATGGTCGTTTCTGAAGGCGAGCACCATGACGACTCCTTTCGACACCAGCATCCTCACGCCGCTGACGCCTATTTTTACAATGTTCATCGCCGCGATAGTGCTTAAAGAGCCCATCACTTTGAAGAAAGCCGGCGGTGTGGCATTGAGTTTTCTCGGTGTTATCTTCTTGGTTTTCAATACTGTACGTGTCGAGAGCAGCAGCGTCACCGAGACTCAGCCCATGGGCATTGTCTACATGATTGGCAACTGTATCTTCTTTGCCTGCTATCTCGGCGCTTTCCGACCGCTTATCGAGAAATACAGCGTCGTGACGTTCATGAAATGGATGTTCCTGTTCTCGGCGATCGTGGCTATTCCATTGGATATCAAGGAGTTAGTAAGCCTAAATATGGCTTCTTTCCCGATAAAATACCTGCTTGAACTTGGTTTTGTGATTCTTTTTGCCACCTTTGTGGCTTATTTCCTGATTCCGGTAGGGCAGAAGGTGCTGCGACCGACCGTGATCAGCCTTTACGGCTATCTGCAGCCTATCATCGCCACGGTAATGGGCATTGCCACGGGCATGGATCACCTCACATGGCAGAAGATTGTCGCCGCAGTGCTGGTGTTCACAGGTGTTATCCTTGTAAACAAAAGTAGGGGCAAATTATCATCTGCCCCTACTGAATAATCATTTATTCTTCGCGTTTACGGCGTGCGACTGCGTATCCTGCGCCCAGAGCACCGAGTATTATCAACCCGCTGCCCAGAGGAGCGCCGGTGTTACCTCCGCCATGGCTAGGGAATCCTGGGTCTCTCATACCATTGCCGAAGTTGTCATTATTGTCGATGCCATTACTGACATCATTCCAATCCATAAAGAAATTGTCGCTGTTATATTGTGCGTATGAGCACAAACTCATCGAAAGAACGATTGCAACTGCTAATAATATCTTTTTCATAGTAAATCCCTTTCTTTTTAATTATTTAACAACGATTTTCTGTGTCTTAATATCATTTCCAATGATTCTTAAGATGTAAACACCGTTCGATGGAACGTTGAAGCTTTGTACGCCGTTGACCTTGGTGTTCAGAACCATCCGGCCCATAACGTCGAAGATCTGCAATTCGCCTTCACCGTTGATGATGATTTCGTCACCATATTGGTATGCGAAGACGTCGTTGGTGTAGTTTTCATTAACACTTAAGTGGTTGTTGAAGTCGAATACAAGGAGGAAACGATTCTCAGCATCCTCAGCTGCAGCATGGAATGTGTAGCTAGGTTCGAGCATCAAGTCGATATCTTCGCCTGTGAAGTTGTCGAAGAGATGCATGTAATAAACATCGGTGTATTTGGCTTCGATTGTGATGGTGTATTCACCGTCTGCGATAGCCTTGAAGTGTACCGGCATCGAGCCTGCGAGTTCTTCAACTCTTGCTGCTGCGTAGTCGTCTTCACCGTCCATGACGTAAACTTCTGTCTTGTTGGCGATGTTCATCTTACGCAGGGTGTTGCAATCGCCCATCTGGATGTATGCGTTATCGTAACCATTTTCATTTCCTGCAACGATTTTGATGTATCTGAAATCGATATCATCTTTTGATGACGCGTTGAACGACAACTGCTGTGATGCTGCGGTTGCTTGGACGAAGAAGCCTTCACCAGGTTTGATTTGGTATGCATCTGATGTGATTGCTTGAAGTGCTGTACGGTCGGTGTTGGTAACATAGTATGTTGTGAGGTTGGCTCCACCCAATTTCATGTCACCTAATACAAGGTTGCGTGTGAATGGGTTACCAACGAGGTTGAAGCCTCTCACAGCATCGCTTAATGTGTTGGTGTAATCCAAGTCAATATTGATGTTGGCATTTGTAGCTTTCATCGAACCTGCATAATTGATGGTCTTATCTTCTGCATTTGCATAAAGGTAACCTTGACCACGATTGAGCGTTTGGAATCCAGGATTATCCCAATGCGCATACCACATTGCATCTGGTTCACTGTATAAGAACAGGTCGTAGGTTGTGCCTGCCACTACGCTTTTATCAATAGTCTCAACCGGTGTAGCGATCAGATACCATCCGTCGCCATCTTTAGTGGTATATGCTGTAATATTCTTCTGCACGGTAGCAGCCACATCGCTTTCATGGATGAGTTGGCCACCTTCTTCAATGAGGATGTTATCAGGGCTGTCGTTTGTAAATCCATTTGGAACTGTTATGACAGAACCTGAACCAACAGTAATGCTACCACCATCCGGAATCGAAGTTCCAGGATATGTAATCTCTGTGCCATAGTATTCAAGATTGTCGTCGTTGTCTTTGACATAGAGATAAATGTCTTTCTGACCGTCAGAATAGCATGAGAAGAGTGGTGAATTTCCATCATTGAAACGCATCTTGTTTCGGCCTGTTGATTTGGCTGTTATTGAAGCAACATGTGTTTCATCATCTATTGTTATGGTCCAAATACCTTTATCGTCATTGTTTGTAGTGCGTGTCTTAAGGTAATTGTTGCTTGTACCACCAGCAGCATATAAGAATCCGTATGTATCGTTTGTATTTAATTCTTGTACGTTATTATCGTATATCGTCCAATCCTCACCAGAATTGTTGATAACAAATTCATAAGCACCTACTGTTTCCGGAATAGTATTGTTGTCAACAGTTACTTCGACGGCATTTCTGTTATTGCCTTTGTCATATCCCATAGCATGGGCAACTTCTCCTTTATATCCAACAAATAAATAGTGTTTACCTGAAACAATTTGATTAACATTGGTTACCAATGAATAAGTTTCAACATGTGCCGCCTGATTAACAGTTACAAGATTTGATTCGGTACTTACCGTTCCGTTTGTGCCATAAACTTTGAAATATGCATGACGAGCATCTCCGGGGTTGGCTGGAACAGTGATTTTGACTTTATTACCACTTATTGTTGTTGTCAGCCAATCATATGTGGCCGGTGTTGTGCCATCTGATTCGTAACGATGAACTTCAAATGTAGGATTGTTTCCCAAACCTTGATAGTCAAAACTGATTTTTCTGTCTGTTTCGCCGCCAGCAGCAAGATCTATTGAAGCTGGTTGTTGGAATACGATGCTCAGTGTATAAGCTGATTGATTGACTATTGCGATATTTGAACAAATAGTGTCGTTGTTGGCAGTATAGCCGGCAACCTTGAAATAAGCGGTACGTGCATTGCCTTCATTGATTAGAATATGACCGCAGATGCTGTCGTTGACTATTTCAGCTGAAATCCAGTCATAAGTGTGAGGCGTTACTCCGTCTGCGGCAACAAAAACCATTGAAAGTTGTGGGTCTACAGCAAGATTTGCGTATTCAATCGGGAATTTGGCATTGCCACCATTTGAGTTTACATCAAACGGACCTGGATTTATGGAGATTGAAGGTGTGGCAGGCACTCTCTTGTAGAATGCGAATGTTTGGCCGCCAATATTTTGATGCTGTGAAGGATCTTCAACGGAATAACATCTCCAATCTGCAGAGTTATAAATACCAATATAACGTGACGTGGCAATATTCTTTAGATAACCATAAGTGGCATCCATGGTAAAGAATTTTGTAGTGCCCTCTCCGACCTTAACACCATTGTTTGTGTTTGTGCAATATAACCAAGTTTCAGTTGTGCCATTAGGATAAAACATATAGCCATCGTCGGAAATGCTTAAATTCCATTGGATATCGCTGGCAATCTCACCTGACAATTTGTTGTTCTCTACAGTAACTGCTACCGCTGAAGGAGCAGAGGTTCCATTATCGTTTTCCATGGCGTAATAATCGCCATTGTCACCAACAATAACAAATACATCATCCGCTGTCAAATCTTCCAAATCTGTAAGTACCCAATCATATTGACCTGGAGTTGGAGGTGTTGAACCAGCTGCTTGGTTGATGGTTACGAGATTTGAATAAACATAATCAGTATCACCCAATGCATAAACTTTGAAATAAGCCGTACGTGCAGTGCCTGTATTTGTACCAATAACGTAATCAACATTGTCGTCATCGTTGATTTCAGCTTCAATCCAGTCGTATGTGGCGGCATTACCGTTTGCATCGCAGAAATAAACATCAGCTACAACTGTGGTGATGTTTGTATATGTTACTAACAGAGTGCCTTCAGTTTCAGCAGCTGTTGCATTTACTGTAGCTGGATTAACTGTGATTGTTGGGACTGTAGGAGTTGGACGCTCGAAATAAGTGAGTTGGTTGTTTGTGTCGAATTCTATGGTGCTGCTGTATATTTTAACTATACCTGTAATCGTAACAATATCACCAACTTGAATGTCATCTTGTGCGGTGAAAGCCGCTCCATTCAAACCTAATCCTTTATAAACTTCAAGTTGGTTGTTTTCACCAGCTGTTCCGTCGTCGGATATGTAATAGGTAAGCTGACCACTGTTTGTTGGAGCTTGTGTTGGAGCTGTTGAAACAATACCGTGCACCCAGATGGTGCTTGTCGGATACTCATGGAATGCCAAGGCTTGAGCTACGGTATAAGGTGATGAAGCTGAGTTGATATGATATGTTGCGGTAACAACTGAGCTCATGTTTGATCCTTTGATAGCTTTGGCCTTGAAGGTTGTTGTCGTCGAAACCGAGATCGGTTCACTGTATTGTGTGCTGTTGCCGTCAGGCTCAGTGCCGTCTGTGGTGTAATGAATAGCAGCACCTTCTGTGGTACAACTCATTGTAACGGTTTGAGATTCTGCATATGTACCAGCAATAGGGCTGAAAGTTGGAGCCTCTACGGTGACAGCAGGATGTGTCTGCTCAATTAAATAGTTGCCGGCATCAAGCTCTTTTGTACCTTGATACGTTTTCAATTTACCGCAAATGGTAACAACATCACCTACTAAGACATCATTTGCTGAGGTAAAATTATCGCCGTTGAAGCTTTTCCCACGGAAAGCATACAGCACGGTGTTGTTTTCGCCGTCATCCGAAATATTATAGGAGATATTGCCGTATTGTGAGTTGTAGGGCTCAACTATTGCAGAAACAATGCCGTGTACATAAATCCAATCGGTTGTGCCCGAAGCAGGGGTGCTTTCTAAAGCCTGTGCTACCGTATAAGGATTGTTCAATGTGCCTGGAGCATCAGGATTGCCGGCTTGAGTAATGGTGACAACCTTGTCGTTAGCACCAGTATAAGATAAAGTCACTGTCGCTGTGCGTGCTGCAGCTGCTGTATTTGCCGAACAAGTGAATGGAACTTCGGTTGAAGTTATCGTGCCTAAAGTGAGCCAATCTCCAGATGTGATAGCAGCTGATACATTGCCACTCGCATTATTGAGGGTGTAAGCTATTGATCCTTGTGTTGCATTGTAAGTGATATCAACATTTGCAGCTGTAATGGAAGGATCGGAGGTTTGCGCTTTCTCGAAAACCTTAATTTGGGTAATCTGGGTGTTGTGGGACGAAGTGACTTTCAATGTGTAAACAGTGCCAGCTGTTTCATATCCATCAGCGATTACATATATGTTAGTTCCAGTAGCGCCCGTGGTTGCAGTGCTTACTGCGGTTGAGCCAACAAAAATATTCTGTACCACGGATCCACTCGCACCTGATCTACCAGTAATTTCAATCTTTTCAACATCGAAATCAAATGCGGGTAATTGAAGAGTAGCATCAGCTTTACCTAAGATAAAATAGCCTGAATTAAAATAACGGTTTGTTCCCGAAGCGGTAAATGCATCACCATTGGTGTAATAGAAAGTTCCGAGATTATTGGAGTTTCCAGTTCCAGGATGAGTGCTGCCAGGGTAACTTGTCAAGAAATTGTCTGTGGAAGAGAAATCATAAGCTACTATAGTGGCCGAACTGCCTCCAATTAACGAATATGAAGCGGTGAAAGCGACATTGCTAGAAACATTGTAGTTACCTGTAACAGGAATTGAGCTACCAGTGGCCAACCATCCGTCAAAGTCGTAACCTGTCACAGGTGTTGCCGATGGCAGAGCATATGTGCCTGCTTCAACAGTGTTGCTTGTATTTGGAAAGTCTGTGCTTCCAACAAAAGTGCCAGGACCTGCATCAAAAGTTACTGTGTAGGTGGTAGGTTGTGAACCTCCAGAAGATGTATAAGCAACTTCAATGTTTGTAAATTTCACTTGTCCATTAGTTGCCGTTCCACTATTGCCTACTGTAAAAGTCACAGTTGTTCCAGAAACAGTCACGGATTCACCGCTTGTTAAGGCAGTTGTGCCATCGTATAAAGCACCTGTGTTTTTTACTCCGAATGTAGGAGTTACGCTTGTTAGAGTGTAATTAGAAGGAACGGATATTGTTATAGAAGCGTTTTCTGTTTGATAATATCTCCATTCTTCGCCGCTTGTATAATACTTACCCGTGTTTGTCCCATTAGAAGCACTAAACGTGACGACATCAATTGTTGCCTCAGGATATCTAGTGTCATTTTCCCAAGATTTAGCGTCCGCGTAATCTGCTATATTTAAAACAGCAGTACTTTGCCCCCACGCTGTTGCCGTTGAGGCCATCATTGTCAGCAGCATCACCGCCGCTGTGATTAAAAATGTAATTTTCTTTTTCATTTTACTAAAGTTTAATTTTATTTAATTTGTTGTTAATCAATTCCTTTTTAATGCTTCGTCAAAAGCATTTTCATACCACTGCAAACCGCAAATATAACCATTTATTTAATAGGTGTGACAATTATTTTCAAAAAATCGACAATTCAACTTTTTTAACTTTTCTCT
>LUZN01000028.1 GCA_001603665.1 Bacteroidales bacterium Bact_22 | reverse complement strand
CGTATTTTTGCATTTTAAAAATGAAAAATCCCCGAAATGGAGCATAAATACTACGATTTTTACATGCGTTTCCCGAGTGAGGACGACGCGCTGAAGGCCAAAGATTTTTATTACAAGACCCACCGCCCGCGCATTGGAGGCGAGTTTAAGATCAACGACAACGGCGTGTGCTCTCTCTCGCTGCAAGACGAATGCGAACTTATCACCGACCTCTACCCTTTCGGACTGACACGCTACATCGTGGCTGACAACTTCCACGGTGTGCGTCGCGAACACGGCAAGGATATCTTCGATTTCTTCACCGACAGCGACAAGTATTTCTGCTGGGATTTGAACGACCAAGTGTTTGAGAAGCTCAACGATTTCTTGAAAAACGAGATACATAACGACGGATTCAAACCCGAAAAAGGCAAACACGCCCCGTTCGTCCAACGCACACTCGACAGCATGGGTATCGACGACCTCTACAACATGCTGAATGTCGACGCCCCGGGTCTCGATATCTAATCCTTCGCCCTCGGATCAGGCAAAATCTCCATTTTAGCAAGTTTTTGCACCTCAATGCTGGGGTGACCGAACTCTTCTGTAATCTTTCCAAGCATCAGATATGTTCCATTTCCCTGGAAAGGATAGGTTTTCAGCACATTCGGGAAGACGGTGGCATCGAACACGTCGCCGTTGGCATCCAAAAAGTTGGCGAAATGCATCAGCTCGCCCTTGCTCGTCTTCACATACTTCAGACTGACCAGATGTCCGAGCATACGGTGCTGACTGCCAACGTGTTGCATCATGTTTTTTGCAAACACCTCTCCCCTGAAACGCGTCTTCAGCATGTCGAACCACGACAACGTAACGGGGAAGCCAAACAGTTCTATCTCGTCGTAAGCATCCTCGAGAGGCTCCGTCTTCATCGCAGGCAACCTGAAGTCGTCGGGGGTCTGAATCAGGCCTCGCATGCCGTGGAACTTATTACGGTAAGAACTCATCTTTCCGTGATAAGCATGAGCTTCCCAAAGAAGCGCGGGCTTGCCCTTGCCCGTGAACGCGAAGGCACCGCTGCGGATCAAGATCACCATTTGCTCCATCTTGGGCCGCAAACGCTCCATGAAGTCGGCAAGCCCGCGATATCGGCCGCTGGTAAGTCGCTCACTGACAATAGCTTGCGCAAACTCCGCCTCCAAGCCCTGCAGATGCACGAAGCCGACATAAGCAGTCTTGCCATGAAGCGTGGTCAGACATTCGCTCATGTTGACGCAAGGCGTATGCACCACGCCACCTTGTCGACGCAACTCATTGAAATACACCCATGTAGGATAAAAACCACCAAAGTTGTTGATCACCGCCACCTGAAACTCGAGCGGAAAATAAGCCTTCAAAAACAAGCTCTGGAAGCTCTCCACGGCATACGAGGCGGAGTGCGCCTTCGAGAACGAATAACCTGCAAACGACTCGATCTGCCGCCACACCTCGTTGGTCACGGCATCGCTGTAACCCCTTGACTTACAGTTATCAAAGAACTTCTTCGTAATCTCCAGCATCTCGTCTTTGCGACGACTTTTATGGTTCATCATCCGGCGCAGCACGTCGGCATCACCGAGGTCGAGGCCCGCGAAGTGATGGCACACCTTCAAAACGTCTTCCTGATACACCATCACGCCATAGGTCTCCTCGAGTTGTTCCTTCAACACAGGATGCAGATAATCAATATGTTGCGGGTCGTGAAAACGCTGGATATACTGCCTCATCATGCCTGATTTCGCCACTCCGGGACGGATGATGGAGCTCGCCGCGACAAGCGTTTTATAGTCGTCGCAACGCAGTTTCCTCAGCAGACCTCGCATAGCAGGACTCTCGATGTAAAAACAGCCGTTTGTCTCGGCGTTTCGGAGAAGGTTTTTTACTTTTTCGTCTTTCTTGAAATCTTCAACGCGGTGGATGTCGATGCTCACGCCACGGTTTTTCTTAATCATCTCCACCGCATCTTTGATGTGCCCGATGCCGCGCTGACTGAGGATGTCGAGTTTCTCAACCCGCAGACGCTCAGCGACATACATATCCCACTGCGTTGTCGGGAAGCCCTTCGGAGGCATGTCGAGGGCCGAGAAACACGTTATCGGGTCTTCGGTAATCAAAACGCCGCCGGCATGGATGGAGCGGACGTTCGGGAAGTCGAGGATGTGCTGCGCGAGGTCGAAGACCGAGCGCATAATGGCGTTCTGGTTGGCGTAACGCTCAGGACAACGGCAGAGGTTGTCGAGCTCGTTCTTCGGCAAGCCATGAACCTTTCCCAACTCCCGTAAAACCGAGCGGTCGCGGAAGGTGGTGGTGGCTCCGAGCAAGGCCACATGACGCTCAGCATAACGATTGAAGATATAACGATGCACCTCGTCGCGGTCCTTCCACGAATAGTCGATGTCGAAGTCGGGCGGACTGCTTCTTTTCGGGTTCAGAAATCGCTCGAAATAAAGGTCGAGACTGATGGGGTCGACGTCTGTGATCTGCAGGCAATACGCCACTATGCTGTTAGCTCCGCTTCCGCGGCCGACATGATAGATTCCGCGTGACATCGAGTACCTCACAATGTCGGCCGCGATGAGGAAATACGATGAAAACTGCATCCTCTCAATGATATCCAGCTCTTTCTCGATGCGACGGTACGCCTCTTTGTTCTGCAAACCATAGCGGTATTTCATGCCTTCGAAGGTCATCTGCCGCAAGAGTTCGACGTCGTTGTAGACACTCTCGGTGAAACATTTTTTGTTTTTCATCGACTCGAAGTCAAAATCTATACCGCATTGATTTACAATATCTTGCGTCGTTTTTATCATTTCCGGGAATAAGGCGTAAGCGGCCTTTAACTTCTCCGGCGGAAGCAGAATCTCATCTGCCGAAGCGTGGTTTTCGAGCCTCGAGATAAGTATGTTTTTATCAATCGCCCGAAGGTTTTTATGTATCTCGAATGATTTCTCGTCAAGAAACGTCACAGGCTGCGCTATCACCAGCTTTTCCTGATGATTCCGCAGGTCGGAGGTAATCAGTCGCGACACCTGCGACAGTCGAATGCCAAGATATTCATTATCAGCGAGTTGCGACAGTTTTCTTTTCCCGAAAGGATAAATCACAAAAACGTTGTTCCACTTCGGCGCGTCGACATTATAAGGCAGCTTGCTGATGTTATGCAGCGTCAGCGTCTCGTTAATCTCGCGGAAACCCTCGTTATTCCTGGCAATCGCGATATACATCAACTCATCGCCGTTACGGAACTCGCAGCCTGCGATGGGCTTGATGCCAAATTTCTTGCATTCGAACACGAAATCGACGATTCCCATGGTGTTGTTGATGTCGGTGAGAGCCATCGCCGGGATGTGCATAACACTCGCCTGCTCCACCAAATCCTCAATGGAGACAGTGCCGTAGCACAGACTGCAATATGACCGAACATTCAAATACATAACTTGCCAATAGCCAATAGCTAACAGCCAATAGCCCTGAATACTGCATTCTTTCCAAATCTTTTTCTAATTTTATCTAAGGCGCCGTAGAGATTCGTCATCTCGGCGGTATCGTCAAACAAATCGAGCTGTTGCGTGCCTCCGACGAGACTGCTGAACCTCACTCCTATCAGTCGGATGAGCAATCGGCGGTCGTATAGCCTGTCGAAGATGTCGTATACCGTATTTAATAATAGGTGGTCGAACGAGGTGTACTGAATCTGCCTCTGCATGGTGTGCGTGTCGAAGTTCGAATAGCGAATCTTCACTGTGACGCAGCCCGTGAGCTTGGTCTGGGCGCGCATCTCAAACGCCAGCCGTTCCACCATCCTGGCGAGCACGCTCTTCAGCAACACGATATCGATGGTGTCGTTTTCGAAAGTATGTTCCTTGCTCAGCGACTTCTGTTCCTCGTAGGGCTGCACCGGCGTGGTGTCGATGCCGTTGGCTTTCTTCCAGATCTCCACGCCGTTCTTGCCAAGTGCCTGACTGACAACGACATCCGGCATCTGACGGAAGTCGCCGATGGTGGCGATACCCATCGAACGCAGCAGCTGATACGTCTTGTTGCCGACCATCGGGATCTTGCCTATCGACAGCGGGTCGAGAAACGCATGAACCTGCGGATGCAGCACCTGCAGCTCGCCGTTGGGCTTGGCCTCGTCGGTAGCTATCTTCGAGACGGTCTTGTTCTCCGAAAGTCCAAACGATATTGGCAGTCCCGACTCTTTCATTATGGTCTCGCGCAGCTCGTGCGCCCACTTGTAACATCCGAAGAAACGGTCCATCCCGGTGATGTCGATGTAATGTTCGTCGATACTGGTCTTCTCGAAGACAGGCGCACGGTCGGCGATTATCGCCGTCACGAGGCGCGAATACCGACTGTAAAGCTCCATGTCGCCCGCGATGAACACCGCCTGCGGACACAGCTGCCGCGCAAGCCGCATCGGCTGCGCGGAATGCACCCCGAACCGCCGCGCCTCGTAGCTGCACGTCGACACCACGCCCCTGTCACCCATGCCACCCACGATGACCGGACGACGCTCCAAAGTAGGATTTATCAGGCGCTCCACCGACACGAAAAAGGTGTCTAAATCTAAATGTAATACGGTTCTTTCCATTTCTAGTTTAAAGTGTAGAGTTTAAAGTTTAAAGCAGTTTAAAAGTTTCATCAAAGCGCTGCTTCAATAACCAATAAACAATAACCAATAACCTTTTTAAAAATATTTTTTACATTTTTTATTTTCGTATTAAATTTCTTTGTAATTTTGACGTGTTTTTAATCAAATATTGCGACGAAAAATTAGTCATTATTTTAATACGTGTCAAGAAAAATTTTAAAAATTTTGCTATGTTATTCAGTACCAATATAAAATTCTTGCGCAAAAGGCGCTCCAAGACGCAGGACGACGTCGCCACGGCGCTCAACATGAAGCGTTCGACGCTCAGCGGATACGAGAACGAGGTGTCGGAACCTAACATCGAGGCACTCATCTCCCTCTCGAAATACTTCAACATCGCCATCGACACATTAATAAAGGTGGACCTCACCCAGATCGGCGAATTCCAGCTCAGCCAGCTCGAGCGCGGCTACGACGTGCACATCAAAGGCAGCAACATCAGGGTGCTGGCCACCACCATCGACAGCAGCAACCGCGAGAACATCGAACTCGTCTCAGAACGTGCAAAGGCCGGATATACAACGGGTTACGCCGACCCCGAGTACATCCGCATACTCCCGACGTTCCAGCTGCCGTTCTTATCGAAAGAACGCAAATACCGCACCTTCCAGATCAGCGGCGACTCGATGCTGCCTATCCCCGACAAGTCGTACGTCACCGGCGAATATGTCCTCGACTGGCACGACATACGCGACCGTCAGGCCTACATCATCCTCACCATCGACGACGGAATCGTCTTTAAAATCGTTGAGAATCACATCGATAAGGGCTACCTGAAACTCCACTCGCTCAACCCGGTCTACCGTCCGTTTAAGATTCACGTCAGTGAGATAAAAGAGGTGTGGCGATTCGTGCATTACATCAGCTCTGAGATGCCCGAAGGGATGAGCATGAACATGCCTCGCGAACAGCAGCTCATCGACACCATCAACGACCTGAAGAAGCAAGTTCGAGCCATCCAGATGAAATTGGATTTGTAAAAAAATCGAAAATTTTTGGTTTTTTTCAAAAAAAGATATAACTTTGCATGATTTTAGGATTGCAATTCCTTAATTTGGAATTTTAATTTTAAATTTTAAATCTTGAATCTTTAAATTAAAAAAATATGAAAAAACTATTCTTATCATTGATGCTTGTTGCAGCATTTGCAATGAGTTTCGTGAGTTGTGAAAAGAAGACCACCGAGTCGGAGACACACTCACAGACATTCACCTTAGGTGAGACATCGTACTCAATCGATAACGCCATCACCATCGAGAACATCCAGTACAACGGCAGTCAGAACTACAACGCCATCGTGTTGTCACAAAGTCAGATGACCGGCGAAAATGGCGGCAAAGGCGAAGGCGTCGTCATCGTGTTCCAAGGCGCAATCACAGCAGGAACCTACAACCCGACATTCGACCCGTACAACCCTACAGTCAGCTTCCCGAAATATTTCGTGGCAGAACTCGAAGTTGAAGACATCGTGAACTTCAGCATCGACGACCTCATGAGTCAGGAAGATGTTTATGTAGCAAGCGCCGGCTCATTCACACTCGAGATGGATGGTGACATATTCACAATCACAACCGACGGCATCGAAGTTGAGAAAATCAGCGACCCTGCAATCATTGAGACATCATCAGTCGACTACGAAGGCGACGTCGACAGATACATCCTCGCAACAGTGGAGGAAGGTAACTTCAACGGCACCAACATCGTGACAGCCGGCTGGACAAGATACCAGATTATGTTCGTCCAGACCAACATCGTTGCATTCATCACCGAAGCAGGCGACATGGTCGGCTACACAACGACAGCATCATTCAACAACGGCATCCCGGAGGGCACCTACACTATCGATAACTCACACCAGTTTATCTATGTGGAAGGCATGAACATCAAGGCTCCGAAGTTCGCATCAGGCGGTGAGATGACAGTCACCAAAGACGGTGAGATCTACACCATCGACATGACAGGTCTGGTATTCGACGGCATGGCCGGAACATCGGCACTGCATTACGTCGGCACAATGCCTTACTTCGAATTCCCATTCTAAAAGGAAATCCTAAGTAAAATAAGGCGTCATTCTTTCGAGTGACGCCTTATTTTTTTTAAAAACCGTCTAAACTTTTAAACTTTTAAACTTTTAAACTACTTCCCCCAATAGTGGAAGTCATCCAACTCCTTCAACAGCTCATTCACTGCCGCCTCGAGCTGCTCATCGACGCCCTGGGCGAGCTTCTCAGGAGTGTTCTTAACCTTGATATCAGGCTCTAACTGACTGTTTTCCAGATAGCTACCTTCTTCGGTGCGATATCCCACAACTGGCAAGCCGAAATACAAGCTATTATCCTGCAAAGTCTCCCAAGTGACGCTGCTCATGGTACCCGGGACAGGCATTCCGACGAGCTTGCCGATGTGTTTGTACTTGTAAACCCAAGGTGTTCCGTGGGCGTTGCTGTAGTTGGCCTCGCCAATGATCATAATCGAAGGCTTCACATAACGACGCGACGGCATCACGCAGGCCACGCTGTCGCGGACCACCTGCTCAAGGTATTTCTCGCCAGAGAAAAGAATCTCGATATCTTCGTGCAGACGGCCGCCACCGTTGAAACGGGTGTCGATAACGATGCCTTCGCAAAGGTTATATTTTCCTAAGATATCGGCATAGACATCGCGGTAGCTGGCGTCGCCCATGCTCTTGATGTGGACGTAGCCCAGACGGCCATTCGAAAGGCTGTCGACGATATGCGCGTTGCGTTTTATCCAGCGTTTGTAGAGCAAATCGATCTGAGCGCCACGCGAGATAGGCTTCACCACCTCGTCCCAGCGCTTCTTACTCTTCGGACTGTAAATCGAGACCAGCACGTTCTTTCCCGATTTCTTGTTAAGCAGCGGGAAGTAGTCCTCGCCTTTCTTAATCTCAACGCCGTCAATCTTTTCGATGATGTCGCCCGCCTTGACTTGTGACGTCTTCTTGTCGAACGGACCATAATCCAACACTTCTTCGATCTTCAGACCGTCTTTGTCGTAACTCCAGTCGTAGAGAAGTCCGAGTTGTCCGGTAGCGTCACCGTTTGAGCCACCGCCACGATAGCCTGAGCCTGAATGCGAAACGTTGAGCTCACCAAGCACCTCGCTCAGCAAGTCTGCAAAATCATAGTTGTTGTTGATATGTGCCAAGAACGGATAAAAATCTTTCTTAATCTGCTCAAAATCAGCGCCGTTATGGTCGCGACGGAACAGACGTTTGCTTTCCTGCAGGAAAACGTGGTTGTACATGTATTCGCGCTCAGCGGCATGGTCGAGCAACATGGTGGCATCATATTTAATAGGTGTAGCCTTGCCGCCTTTGGTATCGATCTTCTGAAGATTTCCGCCCGAAAGCACGTAGATGTTATCACCTTTTTTATTTAATACAAGTTGAGCGCCACCAGCATCGAGTTTCTTCAAAATCTTCGTCGACTTCTCACGGACGTCGAGTTCCCAAAGGTCGTAACCCTTCTCGAAAGAGCTCAAGAAATACAGTTTATCACCGTCTTTCGACAAAACAGCGCCCGACAGACGCGACGACATCGGAGTGAGACGCACCACACGCTCATCGAGTCTATCTAATTCAATATCAATGGTTTTCGGCTTTGCCTCTTCTTTTTTATCTTTACCATCTTTTTTATCCTTCTTATCCTCCTTATCCTTCTTATCACCTTTATCTTTCTTGTCATTCTCCTTCTTCCAAATCTCATATTCTTCCTTCGAAAGCATGAATTTATCGTAAGCCTCCTGATTCATGAAGCAGATAAAAGCGTCGTTCTGGCTGCCCCATGAGGCGTGAGAGCGCATACCATAGCGGTTCGAGCCGAAAACGATTGCGTTGCCATCTAAAGCCCAGCTAGGATCGCCGGTGATGTAGCCGTCGTTGGTGATGTTGTAAATCTTCATGTCGCCGTCAGCCGATACGATGCCCACATCGGAATACGGGTCGCGCATGTTGGTGATAAGCGTCAGAGCGAACCATTTGCCGTCGGGCGACCATTGATAATCGAACGGATTAGGACTTGAGCCATAATGCTGCGTACCATCGGTGATCTGACGTACTTTTTTACTATCTAAATTGATGACTTTCAAGAATTTACGATCTTCGATAAAAGCTATCTCCTTGCCATCAGGCGAGAACTGCGGCATCGTACGCTCAACGCCATCGTCACCAAACAACGATTCTTCTTCAATCAGCGTGGCATAAGCGAAGTTAATGTCTTCCTTGCGAGGCATCTTGGCGATATACAGGTTGTAGTAACCGTCGCGCTCCGAGGTGTAGACCAGTTTCTTTCCGTCGGGCGAGAACGAAGGATCGGCCTCTGCCTCAGGAGTATGTGTGATTTGCTTTGTGGTTTGATACTCGTCGGAGGTAACAAACACCTCTCCGCGCGACACGAAGGCGATCAAGTTGCCATCTGGGGTTATCGTGAGGTCGGAAGCACCACCGAACTTACCGCGCTCAGGGACGTTCTCCTGGTCGTTAACGATTTGAATATCAACCTTTTTAGGCTCCTCGCCTATCTTCTGAGTGTATATCTCGCCTTGATATCCGTAGCACAGCGTGCCGTCGGTGGCGACGCTCAGGAAACGCACCGGATAGGTAGGAAAATCAGTTATCTTCTGCGGCTCGGAGAGATTCGGCCAGGTCATCATATACACGTTCTGACTGTTACGTCCTGCCGGCTCGCTGAGGTAGACAAACGACTTATGGTCGGGCATGAACACAGGGTCGCGGTCCTCGCCCACGTTTGTGGTGATGATGGTATGTGTCTTATCCTTTGCATTGTAATATACGATGTCGCGCGCCACCGACGACACCTGATGTTTGCGCCAGATGTTCTCGCTGCCTTTGCGGTCGTAGTAAAGGAACGACTCGCCGTCGGTATCGAACGACACCGAGCACACCGTCGCTGCCGTGACCTGCTCCGGACGGCCGCCTTCGACCGACACCTTATATAATTCTGTGAGCCAGGCCGAGGCAAACTGCGCGTCTTTGGCGTCTTTCTGAATCATCGCGCTGTAGTAAATCTCAGTGTCGTCGGGTGAAAACGACAACGGGGTCTCTACGGCCGAGTTCGTCGTCACTCGTTTCGCCACGCCTCCTTCAGCGGAGACAATGTAGATGTCGAAGTTACCGTTTCGGTCGGTAGCGAAGGCAATCTTCGAGCCGTCGTGCGACCAAATCGGACAATAGTCATAGGCCGACGAAGTGGTTAGCTGTCGAGCCGTACCGCCTTGACTGTCAACGATATAGATATCGCCTTTATAGGTAAAAGCAATTTTATCGCCTTTAGGCGAAATCTGGTTGTAACGCATCCAAAGCGGCTGCTGGGCAAACGAAATGATGGTCAAAAATGACACAAACAATGCAAGGAATAATTTTTTCATAGAAATTAATTTTTACGGTGCAAAATTAATAAAAAATTTGTAATTTTACATTTTCAAAATTCTATTAGAAAAATGAAATTAAATCTTAAGCAACCGATAGCGTTTTTCGATTTGGAGACGACGGGTTTGAACATTACGCACGACCGCATCGTAGAGGTTAGTGTATTGAGAATCAATGTGAATGGCGAGGAAGAGCAGCGCACGTGGCGTATCAACCCGGGCATCCCTATCCCGCCCGAGACGACAGCCATACACGGCATCAGCGACGCCGATGTGGCGAACGAAAAGACGTTTAAACAGGCCGCTCCCGAGATTTCGAAGTTTTTCGGCAACTGCGACCTTGCAGGATATAATATTTTGAAGTTCGACCTCCCGCTTCTCGTCGAGGAATTCATCCGCGCAGGCGTCAACTTCGACCTTAAAGACCGCCAGCTCATCGACGTGATGAACATCTTCATGAAAATGGAGCCCCGCACTCTGAAAGGCGCCTATCGTTTCTTTATGAATAAGGAGTTCGACAACGCCCACTCAGCCAATGCCGACACCTTCGCAACCTACGAGGTTCTGATGGCTATGCTCGACCGCTACAAAGACACCGAATACACTGATTTTAAAGGAGTTACGTCAAAACCTATCGTGAACGACATGAACGAGTTGGCACACTTCTCATCGCATCACCAGAATGCCGATTTGATGGGACAAATCGTTTACGACGAGCAAGGAAAGGCTGTATTTAAGTTCGGGAAACATAAGGACGAGCGTGTAGAAGATGTGTTCAAAAAAGAGCCGCAATACTACGATTGGATTATGAAAAGCGATTTTCCGGAATATACGAAAAGAGTTGTTACTAAGTTAAAATACCCAGATAGAAACATAAATTTTTAAAATATGAAAAGATTAGCATTTCTTACCGTTTTGATGACATTGTCATTGCTCGGTTTTGCACAGCAGGACTGGTTCGGCTTCAACAGATACAAAGCCGCCAACAAAGAAATAATCGACAGCGCGAATTATCCGAAAGTCGTGTTTATGGGCAACTCCATCACCGACTATTGGGCTTATTATCATCCTAACTTCTTCACCGACAATAACTTCTGCTGCAGAGGCATCAGCGGACAGACCTCATCGCAGATGCTGGTGAGATTCTCGGCCGACGTCATCGCTTTACACCCGAAGGCAGTGGTCATCATGGCGGGCACCAACGACGTGGCACATAACGAGTATTACGTTGAGCCTCAACAAGTTGTGAATAACATCATAGCGATGTGCCAGCTTGCAAAAGCCAACAAAATCACTCCATTTATAGCTTCGATTCCGCCATGTGCAGAGTTCGTATGGCGCAAGGAGATCCGCAACGCCGGCGAGACAATAGTGGAAATCAACAAAGAGCTGAAGGCATACGCCAAGAAGAATAAAATCAAATACATCGATTTCCATTCGGAGTTTGCCGACAAAAACAACGGTTTCCCGAAGAAACTCAGCGACGATGGCTGTCATCCTAATCCCGACACATACTACACCATGGAAAAGATGGTGATGAAAGCGCTTAAGAAAGTGGTGAAATAATTTTTCGAAAAATAATCGTCACATTAAAAATAATTTTTATCTTTGCATAAAATTCTTTTAACATCAAAATAGGAATAGTATGGAAGAAAATGAAAAGATGAACAATCGTGAGGAATTGTTTTCGAGACCGGTACGTGCAGGAAAACGCACCTACTTTTTCGATGTAAAAGCAACTAGAGGTGACGAGAAATACATCACCATTACTGAGAGCAAGCGTCGTTTCAGCAATGAACAGAACCGCTTTTTCTATGAGAAACACAAGATTTTCCTTTACAAGGAAGATTTCGAAAAATTTGCCAACGCACTCAAGGAAACCCTTAATTTCATTGAGACTGGCGAATATCCTGAAGGTTATTTCGACGAGCCGAAAGGCTACGATGAGCCAAACGACACCGAGATGAAAGACGATGTCGAAGACTGGTTCAACGACATGGAGAAGAAATAGTGTAGAGTTTAAAGTTTAGAGTGTAGAGTTTAGAGTAGGGATGCACCGAGTGCGTCCCTATTTTTTTGCCATTTTTTATTTTAAAAAATACATATGTATTTGAAAATATTTCGTATCTTTGTACGTTTGAATTAATACATAATTTTTAGCAATGGGAAAGATTATCGCGATAGCAAATCAGAAGGGCGGTGTAGGCAAGACGACCACCGCGATAAACCTGGCGGCGAGCCTGGCGGTGTTGGAACACAAGACATTACTTATCGATGCGGATCCGCAGGCTAACTCCACCTCGGGCGTGGGCTTCGACCCGAAGACGATAGATGCAAGCATCTACGAATGCATCATCGACAACATCGACCCGCGTACCATCATCAAGGAGACTGAGACGCCTAACATGTACCTTCTGCCGGCACATATCGACCTCGTGGGAGCGGAAATCGAGATCATCAACGTTCCGCAACGCGAGCAGATGATGCGCAAATGCCTCGCGCCAATCAAAGACGAATACGATTTCATCATCATCGACTGCTCACCGTCGCTGGGTCTCATCACCGTAAACTCGCTGACGGCCGCCGACTCGGTGATAATCCCGGTGCAATGCCAATATTTCGCCCTCGAAGGCCTCGGCAAGCTGCTCAACACCATCAAGATAGTGCAGTCACGCTTTAACCCCGACCTCGACATCGAAGGCATATTGCTGACGATGTTCGACAGCCGTACACGTATCTCGAAACAGGTCGTGGATGAGGTGAAGACACACTTCCAGACCATGGTATTCGACACCATCATCAACGTGAACACTCGTCTCAGCGAGGCGCCGAGCTACGGACACACCATCATCATGCACGACGCGGCAAGCACAGGAGCAATCAACTACCTCAACCTTGCTAGAGAGATTTTACAACGTAACGACTTAGAAAATGACGACACAGAACAAGCATAGAGGTCTCGGTCGCGGCCTCGACGCCATACTGCAGAGCCCTGAGACCGACATCACATCGGCCGACATCTCGGGAAACTACGTGGCAGGCGCCATAGCACAGATTGAGATCAACAAGATTGAGACAAACCCGTTCCAGCCACGTACCGACTTCGACGAATCAGCTTTAAGTGAACTCGCCGATTCCATTAAGAATCAAGGAGTTATACAACCTGTGACTGTGCGTAAGATGGGCTACGACAAATACCAGCTCATCTCGGGCGAACGCCGTCTGCGCGCATCGAAACTTGCAGGCTTGAAGACCATCCCGGTGTTCATCCGCGTGGCTAACGACGAGCAGATGCTGGAGATGGCGCTCATCGAGAACATCCACCGCGAGAACCTTAACGCCATCGAGGTGGCAATATCTTATCAAAGACTTCTCGAGGAATGCAAACTCACTCAAGATAAGCTCAGCGAGAAGGTTGGCAAAGACCGTTCAACAGTAGCTAACTTCCTGAGACTGTTGAAGTTACCAGCCGAGATACAGATCGCCATCCGCGACGGATACATCACCATGGGACACGCCAGAGCGCTTGTCAACATCAGCGATAAGTCGAAACAGCTCATAATCTTGAAACGCATCATCGACGAAGACCTCAGCGTGCGTCAGGTGGAGATGCTTGTGAAGGACAAACCGGCGAAACAACCTAAGGCCATAGTGCCCGAAAGCTATAAAGTACAGGCCGAAGCGCTGTCGAAAGCCCTCAAAATGGGCGTGAAAGTCAGTCGCGACAGCAAAGGCAAAGGCTCTTTGACAATAAACTTCAAAAACGACGAGGAGTTTGAGCGGCTGCTCGACTTCATCAACAAAGGAAACTGATAATGAAGCGGTTAGGACTGTTGCTGATATTATCAATCCTCGCCTTGACGGGTCTGAAAGCTCAAGATACGCTCATCTTGAAGCAGGATGCGCCTGTCGAGCCAGTCGTGGTGAAGACAAGACAGCATAGTCCGAAAACGGCGACGTTGTTAGCTTTGATTCCGAGTGCGGGACAGGCTTACAACCGCAAATACTGGAAGATGCCGATAGTGTACGCTGGTTTCGGAGTTACGACATATTTCGCCATCACCAATGGCAACGACTACCATCTTTACCGCGACGCTTACGACTACAAGATGGGCGTCAACACCAACGTGAGCCAGCAGGCACAGGAAGAGGCGGCGAAATATACCGAGGACAACCTCATCACCTTGCGCGACTACTACCGCAGCAACATGGAGCTGAGCTGGATCCTCACCGCCGCATGGTATATAGTACAGATCATCGATGCCAACGTGGATGCGCATTTCTTCTACTACGACATCAACGATGATTTGACCTTACACATTGAGCCTCAATTCAATAGAGTTGAATACGACCCGACGTTAGGATACGGAAACAATATAGGATTATCATTAAAATTGAATTTTTAAATTTTAAATCTTTAAATCTTTAAATCTTTAAATGAAAATAGTCATCCTTGGTTACGGCAAGATGGGTCACGAGGTGGAGCAGATGGCTCTGCAACGTGGTCACGAAGTGGCATATCGCATTGATACCGAACAAGATTGGTACTACAACCTCGATGGTATCGCCGACTGCGACGTGGTCATAGAGTTCAGCACTCCCGACACCGCCATCGCCAACATCGAGAAGTGTTTCGAACTCGACATCCCGATGGTAATAGGCACCACAGGCTGGTATGCGCACCTCGACGACATCAAAAACCGCTGCAAAAACGAAGGACACACTATTTTTTATGCGCCGAATTTCAGTCTTGGCATGAATTTTGTTATGAACCTTAATAAGGAGATGGCACGATTTGCGCAAAAATATGATTATCAGCTGGATATCACCGAGACGCATCATATCCACAAGCTCGACAAGCCCAGCGGCACGGCTGTGAAGCTCGCTGAGGACATAATCGAGAACAACGACAGCTACGAATACTGGGAACTCGAGGAAGATGCGCAGGAAAACGACGATAAGATGTTGAGAATCAACGCAATAAGAGAAGGCGAAGTGTTTGGAATACACGAGATTAAAGCCTTGTCGGAAAACGACGAGATCACATTACGACACGAGGCTTTCAGTCGCAAGGGATTTGCCGCCGGCGCCGTCATCGCTGCCGAGTTCATCCAAGGGAAAAAGGGAGTTTTTACAATGGAAGACCTGATAAACAATTGATAATTGATAATTGACAGTTGAAAATTGAGAATTCAAAATTATATATAATTGATGGAAATGCTATTGACGATATTGATTCTGCCGCTGGTTTTCTCGATTTGTGCGGCATTTTGTTATAAGTTTTATGACGGCGCCGGCTACAAACGTTCCGATGCCTTCATTCCTTATTATAACCTTTACATCCTGTCGAAGATCATCGGCTGGAACAAATGGTGGTGCTATCTGCTCCTCATCTTCCCTTACATCAACACCTTTATGGCGTTCCTGATGTTCATCGAGCTGGCGAAGTGCTACAACCGCTTCAGCTTCGGCGAGATAGTGGCAGCAGGCTTCTTCCCTTACATCTACTTCCCTGTCTTAGGCAGAAAAGAGGTTAAATACCATGACCCGAGAACGACGGTCCGCCCTCCTAAAGGCTGGGTGCGCGACTGGCTCGACTCGATACTCTGGGCCGTATTCGCCGCCTTGATAATCCGCACCTTCATGTTCGAGATGTACACCATCCCGTCGTCAAGTATGGAAGGCACCCTCATGACAGGTGACTACCTCCTCGTGAGCAAGATCGGCTACGGTCCGCGCTTCCCCAACACACCTATCACCTTCCCGTTTGTGCACCACACACTGCCGTGGACAAAATACACCAAGTCGTACATCGAATGGCCTCAGGTCGGCTATTGGCGCCTGCCAGGCTTCACCAGCATCAAACGTAACGACCCGATAGTGTTCAACTTCCCGGCTGGCGACACCTTGAGCGAGGTTTTCCAGAGCAATGTCACTTATTATCAATTGATTAGACAATACGGAAGAGAACGCGTCAACAACGACAAGACTAACTTTGGAAGAATAATCACACGTCCGGTCGACAAACGCGAGAACTATGTAAAACGCCTCATCGCTTTGCCTGGCGACACCCTGCAAATCATCGATGGAGTGGTCTATATCAACGGTGAGATGGGCTATCAGCCGCCTTACATGCAGCATAATTATCGCGTCACGATAAACGGTAACAGCTTGAACCCCAGAGTGTTAGAAAAGTTCGGCATCAGCGAAGGCTATAGAACCGCTGTCGCAAACGAGTTCATATTAAACATGAACGCCACAACAGCTGAAGAGTTCGGCAAACAGCCATTCGTAACAGAGGTAAAACGTATCATAACACCAGCAAATGCTGCACCTTCGCAGGAGATATTCCCTAACGACACCACACATTTCAGATGGAATGTCGACAACTTCGGCCCTATCGTCATCCCGCAGGAAGGCGTCACAGTGAAAATCAACCCTGAGAACATCGCGCTTTACTCGAGATGCATCACGGCGTACGAGCATAACACATTGGATATCAAGGATAATAAGATATTTATAAATGGAAAAGAAACAGACGAATATACCTTCGGAATGGATTATTACTGGATGATGGGCGACAACCGTCACAACTCTCAAGACTCGCGTTTCTGGGGTTATGTGCCAGTCGACCATATCGTCGGAAGACCTTTATTTGTCTGGTTCTCAAAAGACAACACCTACGGTAAGATTCGTTGGAACAGATTTTTCAAATTTCCTAAATAAAGGGTTATGACAGAAAACAAAAATAGACTAAGAGTGCCGGCTCCTGTCGAGAAAAAGCTGAAAGAGGAGCCTAAAGTCACAAAGGCGACAAAACCGAAAAAGCCTAAAAAGCCAGAGAATAAGGTCGCCAAACGCCGTAAGGAATCCGACGGAAGAGTCAGGATTTGCTTCGGTATTTTCTTCCTTATCATCGCAATATTTCTGCTCATAGCTTTCGTCAACCCCTACTTCGGAATCTCGCCTAAAGGCCGTTGGCTCAACAGCTTAGGACAGTTTATGAGTAAAGACATGTTCGGCATCGGCACTGCCTACATCATCTTCCTCATCGGACTGCTCGGCACGAGTCTCATCTGGAAAAAAATCTTCATCAGAGCTTGGCTTCTGTGGAAATACGCACTAGTCTGCCTAGTATGGCTTCCGCTGTTCTTAGCATTGATAATAAACAATGTAACTCCTTTAACATCAATCACTTCGGTTGACATTTACTTCGGCGTGGTAGGTCATAAATGCTATACTTTCCTGATGCATTACATCGGATTCGCAGGCGTGATACTGCTCCTCGTCTTCACCGCTTTGATTTATGTCATCTTCACTTTCGATATAAAATTTGATTTCCTTAAGAAAAAAGGAGATGACGACACCGAAGAGTCGACCGTCGATGAGCCTATCGTCGACGCTCCGCCTGTTATCGTTGATTTGACTGACGATAAGGACAAAGAGGAAGAAAAAGAGGAGGACGAAGAGGAAGAAGGTGATGATGTCGAGATCACAGTGATTCACAAGCCCGCTGTTGAAGAAACCGAGGATGACGGCTTTGAAGACGTTACGATAGAGAAACCTGCTGAAAAACCTGATAAAGCTGACGAAGTGGAGATGGAGATCGAAGAGCAGGTCGAAGAAAAACAGGTCGAAGAAAACGGCGAGCACTTCGGTTTGGACACCGTCTTCGACCCGAAACTCGAACTCTCCGATTTCAAGCTTCCGCCACTCGACTTGTTGAAAGACTATGGCGACGAGTCGTCGATGGTCGACCGTGAAGAGTTGGAAGCCAACAAGAAACGCATCGTCGACACCTTGGCAAACTATTCCATCGAGATCGACAAGATCAAGGCCACCATCGGTCCTACAGTGACTTTGTACGAGATTGTTCCTGCCGCTGGTGTCCGCATCTCGAAGATCAAAGGCTTGCAAGACGATATCGCGCTCAGCCTGGCTGCATTGGGAATCCGTATCATAGCGCCTATCCCGGGCAAAGGCACCGTCGGTATCGAAGTCCCGAACAAGAAGCCGCAGACCGTGTCGATGCGCACGATTATCGGCTCGGAAAAGTTCCAGAAGAGTGGCTTCGCGCTGCCTTTCGGTATCGGTAAGACCATCTCCAACGAGAGCTACGTGGCCGACCTCGCCAAAATGCCTCACATCCTGATGGCTGGTGCCACCGGACAAGGTAAGTCGGTGGGACTCAACGCGATAATCGCGTCGTTGCTTTACAGCAAGCACCCGGCCGAGCTGAAGTTTATCCTTGTCGACCCGAAGAAGGTCGAGCTCAGCCTGTTCAGGAAGATCGAACGTCACTACCTCGCCAAGCTTCCGGATTCGGAAGACGCCATCATCACCGACGTCCGCAAAGTCGTGCGCACGCTCAACTCGCTGTGCATCGAGATGGACAACCGTTACGAGCTGATGAAAGACGCCGGAGTGCGTAACATCAAGGAATACAATGAGAAGTTCACCAGCCGCAGACTCAACCCTAACAACGGACACCGTTTCCTGCCATATATCGTGGTCGTCGTCGACGAGTTCGCCGACCTCATCATGACGGCGGGACGCGAGGTTGAAGAACCTATCGCTCGTCTGGCTCAGCTGGCACGTGCCATCGGCATACATCTGATCATCGCAACGCAGCGTCCGTCGGTGAAGATCATCACAGGTAACATCAAGGCTAACTTCCCGGCACGTATCGCTTTCCGCGTCATCTCGCGCGTCGACTCGGCCACCATCCTCGACAGCAACGGAGCCGAGCAGCTCGTCGGACGCGGCGATATGCTGATGTCGACGGGACAAGACCTGGTGCGTCTGCAGTGCCCGTTCATCGACACGCCTGAGGTCGAGGCGATATGCGACTACATCGGGTCACAGCGCGGATACGAAGACGCTTACCTCCTACCCGACTGCCCCGACGAGCAGGACGACGGCGGCCCGAAAGATGCCATGGACCCGAACGAACGCGACCCTCTCTTCGAAGAAGCCGCTCGCATCGTGGTGCAGACTCAGCAGGGCTCGACGTCGATGCTGCAGCGTAAGCTGAAGCTCGGCTACAACCGCGCAGGACGTATCATCGACCAACTCGAGAAAGCAGGCATAGTGGGACCGTTCGCAGGCAGCAAGCAACGCGAAGTGAAAGTCGCGACAGAGTTCGCCCTCGACCAGTTCCTTAAAGATTTGGATTTAGAAGAAAATATAAGAAATAACGGAGTATTATGAAAAAACACATCTTATTGATATTCAGCATCTTAGCATTGACATTCAACGCTAAGGCACAAAACGCGGAAACGCTTTTCAAAAATGCTGTTGATAAGCTGAAATCGTACAATAACATCGAGATTACCTTCGATTACAATATGATCAACACCGAAGCAGGCATCTTCGAGACCATGGAAGGCGCCGGCGTGCTACAAGGCGACGCTTACGTGTTGCATATCTTAGGCCAGGATATCATCTGCGATGGCACTACAATCTGGACTTACAACGCTGACGCTGAAGAAGTTATGATCAGCGACGTCGACAATGCCGATGGCGGTGGCTCTCCCCTCTCGATAATCAACTCGTACTACGACAACATCACTGCGAAAGTGGTCGATGAAGCAGGAACTACTAAGAAAATCGAGGTAAAACCGCTGTTTTCGGACGAAAATATCGAGAAACTCATCGTCACGCTCAACACAAACACATTGGAGATCAAGGATTTACACGTTTTTGACAAGAATAAAAACGAGTTTGTGTATGTGATCACGAAGTTCCTCACCAACCAGAAACTGCCTGCCGATTTCTTCACCTTCAAGGAATCCGACTACCCTGACGCCGAAATTATCGACATGAGATAGTGGACAACACGAGGAAACATATCGTCTTTCTGGCGCGGTGGTATCCCCATCGCTACGACCCTATGCTGGGCCTCTTCGTGCAACGCCATGCCGAGGCAGCAGCGCAGTACGACGACATCAGCGTGATTTATGTCCATGCCGATGATCAGATTCAACAGAAATTCGATATCGTCGACGAAACTGTCAACAACGTCCGCACAATCCGCGTTTATTACAGGAAATCCTGGTCTAAAATCATTTCTTTATTCAGGTTTTTTAAAGCCAACAACAAAGCTCTGAAGCTGTTACCCAAGCCCGACATCATCCATGTTCACATCCTTACGCGTCTCGGACTGGTCGCCTTACGGCAGAAACGACTCCACGGCACACCTTATATTATTACAGAGCATTGGTCGCGCTACCTTCCGGGCAACGATTTTAACGGTCTTTTAAGAAAAAAACTGACGAAAACCGTTGTCAGACATGCCTCTGCCGTCACTACGGTGACCGACATACTAGCCAAAGCGATGCAGAGTCACGGCTTGCGCAACGAGAACTACTCCATCGTGCCTAACGTGGTGGATATCAATGCCTTCAAGCCTCAACCGCATCACAACGAAGTGCCGAAAATCATCCATGTGAGCTGTTTTGAAAACAAATCGAAGAATATCACCGGCTTGATTGACGCCTTGCAGATTCTGGAAGAAAGAGACATAAAGTTCCAGTTCACCTTCATCGGCGACGGCATCGATTTCGCGATGATAAAAGATTACGTCAAGAAGCTGCAACATCAGGAAAATATAAGGTTTACTGGTATTTTGGAAGGCCAGGATTACGTCGGCGAGCTTTCGTCGGGCGATTTCCTGGTGCTTTCGAGCAACTACGAGACTCAGGGCGTGGTGCTTCTCGAGGCCTTCGCCTGCGGCATGCCAGTGGTGAGCACCAATGTCGGCGGAATCCCTGAAATCGTTAACGAAAACAATGGTATTCTAGTGCCGCCGCACGACCCGACGAAGCTCGCCGACGCCATGCAGACCATGCTTCAGACCTATCAAAACTACGATGTTAACACGCTGAGAGACAGCGTAATAAAAAAGTTTTCCAACGAAACCGTCGGAAAACTCCTTAGTTCTCTCTATAAAACCACATTCTAACAAATTCCGCTTGCGGCACATTCAGCCGCAGGCTGCACATTTACAGTCCCATTTTCTTCACGATCTGTTTCACAAACTCAGTGTTTGCGAAGTGACCTGGCTTGTAGGCCGTCACCTTTCCGACAATCGGCATGCCGAGAAGAGTGAGGTCGCCCACGAGGTCGAGCAGCTTATGACGTGCAGGCTCGTTGTCGAAGTACAGCGTCACGTTGTTGAGGATACCGCCTTCGTGCACTGCCACTGACTCTTTGTGGAAGAGCTTCGCCACACGTTTCAGATCCTCTTCCGACACCTGTTTCTCGATGAACACGATGGCGTTCGACAGGTCACCGCCTCTGATGAGGTTGTGTGCGAGCAACATCTCGAGCTCCTGGAAGAACACGAATGTTCTGCACATGGCGAAATCGGTCTCAAACTGGCTGATGTCGGCCATGTGAGCCTCTTGAACGTTAAGCACTCCCGACTTATAGTCGACTTTCACGTCGATGCTGAACTTATCAGCAGGTTCAACCACGAGTTCGCAGCCGACCTTAGGGTGTGTATAGACTATTCTTTTAGTGATTTTCAAACATTTACGCTCAGCGTCCTGTTCTTCAATGCCAGCCTCCTTCAACGCTTCGAGAACTATTCTCGAACTTCCGTCAAGGATTGGAGGCTCCTCGCAGTTCAGGTCGATAAGCACGTTGTCGATATTCATAGCTCTCAAAGCCGCCATGATGTGCTCCACGGTGTAGACTTTCACGCCGTTTTGCGCTATGGTAGTGCCACGCGAAGTGTCGACCACGTTGGAAACGCGCGCCTCGACAATAGGCTGACCGAAGAGGTCAACTCTTCTGAATTTGATGCCGTGATTTATATCTGCGGGATGGAATGTCAGCGTGCCGCTCTGCCCTGTATGAAGCCCTGTTCCACTGATGCTGACGCTCTTTTTTATTGTATGTTGTTTTTCCACCATTATTATCAATATCGAAAATATGGTGCAAAATTACAAAATAATATCGTTACTTCGACAATAATTCGTTAAGTTTTTTCTCCAACTCGGCGATTCTGTTCTCCAACTTATCTATATTGCGTTGTCTAACAATGTCTTTCATATATTTTGAATAATCGTAGGCCGGAGCGCCCATAATCGATTTCCCTGGCTCGCTGACGCCCTTTGTCAGACCCGACTGCGGACCGATGATGGTCCTGTCGGCCACCGTGAGGTGCCCCGAGATGCCCACCTGTCCGGCGATGATGCAGTTCTTCCCTACATGTGCCGAGCCTGCTATGCCCGACTGCGCCGCCATTGCAGTGTTTTCGCCCACTTCCACGTTGTGAGCTATCTGGATGAGGTTGTCGAGCTTCACTCCGTTATGAATCCTTGTCGACTCCATGGTCGAGCGGTCGATGGTGGTGTTAGCGCCGATCTCGACGTTGTCGCCCACCAGCACGTTGCCGATCTGCGGTATCTTCTTGTATGTCCCGTCAGGCTGCGGCACAAAACCAAAGCCATCGGCGCCGAGCACCGCGCCTGCATGTATGATGCATTCCTTGCCGATATGCGTCATCGCGTAGAGCTTCACTCCAGGGTAAAGCACCGTGTTGTCACCGATGACGACGTCATCGCCGATATAGCAAAGTGGGTAAATCTTCACGTTGTTGCCGATCTTGACTCTCTCACCGATGAATGCGAAGGCGCCGATGTAGCAAGCCTCACCGTATTCGGCATCCGATGAGATATAAGCGTTGTCGGAGATACCGACTTTATTATTCGTATATTCCTGATAAATAGCCAATAGCTGAGCAAACGACTCATAGGCATTCGGCACCCTGATCATCGTCGTCTTCACTGGCTCTGTCGGCTCAAAGTCGGCGTTCACGAGCACTATCGACGATTTCGTTTCATAAAGATAATGAATATATTTCGGATTTGCCAAAAAACTCAACATTCCAGGTGCTCCGTCTTCGATACGCGCCACGTTACACACCGTCGCCTCGGGGTCGCCTTCCACTGTTCCACCTAAAAGTGCTGCAATCTGCGCAGCTTTAAACTCAACTTTCATATTCTAAATAGTATTAAATTCTTTCTTAATCGTTATCACCGCCTTGTCTATCAAAGAGTTATCCATCGAAGCGATAATCTGTGCCATCGTAGGTGCATCGGCATCGGGATTCTCGCTGAAAGCCGCGTTGATGCTCTTCAAAACCTCATCTTTCACGATGACGACATTAAACCACGACGACTCGCTGACGTAGAGCCGCTGTGCCAGATTGTGCTCAAACTCGTCCTGCACGTTCTGAATAAGTGCAAACTGCAGGTCGGTACGCGACATCCCAGGCATAAAGACTCTCTTCACCAATACCGCATAACGGATACGCTCAAGGTATAAAACAAGCCTCTCAAAAGCCTGCACTTTAAGAGGCAAAACCTTCTCATTCGATTGATTATCAGACTTTTTGCCGGAAAACATAAAGTACCCTCCGATAACCGTCATCACCACTATCAACCCGATTAATATCCACGTCGTTGGACTCATTTCACATGTTTTAGGAGTGCAAATATAGTGATTTTTTTAATTTCAAACAAATTTTCAAACAAAATATCATAAAAATACTTAACTTTGCAGTCTCAAATTATTGATATTAAATTTAAAAATAAAGATATGGGTACATTATCACAGAGAGTCCTCAACATGGCCGAATCAGCCACGTTGAAAATGACGCAGAAGAGCCGCGAACTCAAGGCTCAGGGTATTGACATCATCTCATTAAGCATCGGTGAGCCTGACTTCAACACGCCTATCAGCGCAAAGCAGGCCGGTATCGACGCCATCAACAACAACGACACGCATTATCCTCCGGTTCCAGGCACTCCGGCATTGCGTAAAGCCATAGCCGAGAAGCTCCGTCGTGACAACGGTCTCGACTACAAGGACACCGACATCATCGTGTCGAACGGCGCAAAACAGGCCATCACCACCACATTCTTCGCCATCCTCGACAAGGGCGACGAGGTGATCATCCCTGCCCCATTCTGGGTATCATATCCTGAGATGGTGAAACTCGCCGACGGTACTCCTGTCTTCATCAAGACCACTCCTGAACAGCACTTCAAGATCAATGCGAAGCAGCTCGAAGACGCCATCACTCCTAAAACCAAGGCGTTTATCTTCAGCACTCCTTGCAACCCTAGCGGTTCGGTCTACACCAAAGAAGAACTCGCTTCGTTGGTCGAGGTGTTCAAGAAACATCCTGAAATCATTATCATTTCCGACGAAATCTACGAGTTCATCCAGTACGAACACAAACACGAGACCATGGGTCAGTTCACCGAATTGAAAGACCGTCTCGTCATCGTCAACGGTGTGGCCAAAGGTTATGCCATGACAGGCTGGCGTATCGGTTACATCGCAGCTCCTATGGCCATCGTCAACGCTTGCAACAAGATTCAAGGACAGTACACCTCTGGTATCTGCACCATTTCGCAGGCCGCTTCAGTGGCAGCAATGCAGCTCTCACCTGAGAATTCTGAGGAAGTGCAGAATATGTGCAAGGCCTTCAGAGCCCGCCGCGACATGTTCTACAAGCTCCTCATGGAGATCCCTGGCCTCAAGTTGAGCTTACCTGCAGGCGCATTCTATATGTTCCCTGATGTTTCAGCATATTACGGCAAGAGCGATGGTGCCAAGATCATCAACAACAGCGATGACCTGTGCATGTATCTGCTTTACAACGCTCACGTGGCTTGTGTGGCCGGCGGTGCTTTCGGTAACGACAACTGCATCCGTCTGTCGTATGCCACATCCGACGACAAGCTCCGCGAGGCAGCACGCCGTCTGAAAGAAGCTTTTGCAAAACTCAAATAAGAAAACAATGCCAAGAGAAGATATCAAAGCGCTTTTCGAGTCGTTCAACGACAAGCGAATCCTCATAATAGGCGACGTCATGCTCGACCTTTACCTCAATGGTAAGGTCGAGCGCATCTCGCCGGAGGCTCCGGTGCCAATCGTCGCCGTGGGCAACCGTTTCGCACGTCTCGGAGGTGCCGCCAACGTAGCTCAGAACATCAAGGCGCTCGGCGCCGAACCAGTGTTGTGCTCCATCATCGGCGACGATTCGAAGTCGCACGATTTCTTCGACTTGCTCAAGGAGCATAAGATGCCCAGCAACAGCATAGTGAAGAGTAAGGAACGCCGCACCACCACAAAATACCGCATTATTGGCAACAACGCCCAGATGCTGCGTGTCGACGACGAAGACACGTTCAACCTCACCGAGAAGGAGTTCGAGGCGCTGCGCGAGAAGATCGACACCATACTCTACCGCGAACGTATCGACGGCATCATACTCCAAGACTATAATAAAGGTGTGCTCACCGAAGAGCTCATCCGCCACACCATCACCGTGGCCAACGAGAAACACATCCCCGTGGGCGTCGACCCGAAGAAAAACAACTTCCTCGCTTACGAGAAATGCACACTCTTCAAGCCAAATCTCAAGGAGCTGAAGGAAGGCATCAACATCGACTTCCCGACCGACACCATCGATGGTATCTTATTGGGCGTCAATGCGTTACAAGACAAACTACAATGCCGCTTGGTGATGAACACCTTGTCGGAACGTGGCGTGCTCATCCAGGAGATGACCGCCGGCCAAAAGAACCATCATTACATTCCGGCCCATCTGCGTAAAATCGCTGATGTGTCGGGCGCCGGCGACACCGTGCTGGGCGTGGCGATGCTTTGTCTCGTCTGTAACCAGGATGCATATCACATCGCTGCCATCTCCAACCTGGCCGGCGGTCTGGTGTGCGAAGAGATTGGCGCGGTGCCGATCAACAAGGCTCGTCTCTTAAAAGAAACGGAGAAAATACAATAAGCCAGTATTTTTTGCGTTATTAGGTCTATGAAGTTTAGTTTATCGTCATATAAAAAGGCGCTATTTATAGCAATTGCTGTGCTTCTCATCATTCCGCAGAGTCTTTTTGCGCAAAGTGAAAAGCCGAAGAATCTTTTGCTTTACGACACCCAGCCGTACCATTTCGGTTTCATCATCGGCTTGAACCAGATGTCGTATGCCATCAATTTTAAAGACAATTACCAGTTTATCGGCCACGAGTCGACCGAATACCCCAGCACTGCCGACACATATTATTACGAAGGCGCCACTTATTACGTGCATAGCATCACCCCTATCTTCGAGCCAGGTTTCACCGTCGGCGTCGTCGGAAACCTCCGTCTGGGCAAGTATTTCGACCTTCGTCTCATCCCATCGCTCAGCTTCGGATCAAGAACGATAGAATACGATTTCTACCGCAGACTGCCTGAGTCGGACAAGGATCAGATGGCTTATCATACAAAGAAAAAATCCATTTTCTCCACTTTCGTGGAATTTCCTTTGCAGGTCAAATGCAAATCGAAACGATACAACAACGTGGCGGCATATGTCATAGCCGGCGGAAACTTCAAAATTGACTTGGCTTCGCAGAAGAAATCGCAAGTCGACGTTCAAAACGCTCAAGGCGAAACCGTCACAGTCACCGACAACATCAGGGTAAAACGCGTCGATATCGCAGCTGAGATAGGAACAGGCTTCGATTTCTACACTCATTTTTTCAAATTCGGCATCGAGGCGAAGATGAGTTTCGGTCTCCTAAACGTTATGAATTCGCAAGGTTTGATCTACGATTCGAGTATCGACGGCCTCCACAACAGGATGTTCCAAGTGTCGCTGACATTTGAGTAGCCATCGACAGTCATCTTTTAGATATTGATTATCAATATTTTAGCCACAAATTTCAAAATTTGAAAATTTTTCGTCTTTGTAACGAAAAAAGTTGTACCTTTGCAGCGCAAAAATCGGTCTCTTCGTCTAGTCTGGTTAGGACGTCAGGTTTTCATCCTGGTAACTCGGGTTCAAATCCCGGAGAGACTACAAATGAGTTCATAAAGTTCAAAAGTCAAAAAGTTCGTAAAGATAGCTTTCAAACTTTAAAAACTTTCAAACTTTTAACTTGAACGGTCTCTTCGTCTAGTCTGGTTAGGACGTCAGGTTTTCATCCTGGTAACTCGGGTTCAAATCCCGGAGAGACTACAAAATTGAAAACGAAGTCAGAAAGCAGGGGTGCGTAAAATAACCTGTAATCTGGCTTTTTCAGTTTATAAATTAACGGCATGACGAGAATCCTCTCAAGAAATATCATAAAACAGGCATCCAAAGGCTTAATAACCTTCTTGGCTGTCTTGTTTTTTGTCATAAACGGAGGCGTTCTCAAGGCGCAGAACCAAGATTATCAATTGGGCGTACGCGGCGGCATTGGCATGTCGACAATCAGCGGATTCCAGAACAACGGCTTGAAACTCGGACTCGCTATAGGCGGCTTCGGCAGGTATTTCATAGCCGAAAACATGAGCATCATAGTCGACATCGACTATTCGATGGGCGGACAGCAGTCGGAACGCTGGATCACAGGCGACCGCGACGAACTTAAGGAATATCGTAAATACCGTCTGCATTACATCAACATGCCGATGCTTTACCAGTACTATTTCACTGATATTCTTGGACTTGAAGGCGGTTTCAACTTCCGCTACTGCGTGGCTGGCAACCTGAAGACTAAGATCGGCAACGACAAATGGCAATCGGCCGATTTGAAATACAACAACTTCGATTTTGGCCTGATTTTCGGCGTTTACACCGACAAACTTATCCCTAACGAAGACTTTTTCGTCAGCTTGAGAGCATATTTCGGTTTCCTCGACGTGGTTCAAGAAGTAGGCTCCAACAAAAACGTCAGCATTCAAGTCAGCGTCGGATACACCATTTACTAAATGAAACATAGAATCCAGCTAATCATTGGCAATCAATACAATCCGCATCTAAACCTTGCGGTTGAAAGTTCACTTTTGGACGATGGCGATGCTGATATCGTGACCATGTTTTTGTGGAAAAACCAGCAGACTGTAGTCTATGGCTACAACCAGAATCCCTTTACGGAATGCAATGTTGAATTGCTTCTAGCAGAGGGCGGACACGCAGCACGCAGAAGGACTGGCGGTGGCGCTGTTTACCACGACCTTGGCAACCTTAATTTCTCTTTCGTAGCGAATAAAAAGCATTACGACGTTGCGAAGCAAATGAACGTCATCAAGACAGCTTTGCGTTATTTCGGCTTGGAAGCAGAAGTATCAGGCAGAAACGACATCCTCTTCGAAGGACGCAAATTCTCTGGAAACGCCTTTGGAATCTACAAAGACCGACGACTGCACCATGGTACGATTCTGATTAAGACCGATGGCGAAAAACTGGCGAAATATCTTAAAGTAAACCCAGCAAAACTGCAGAAACACGGCGTAAAATCGGTAGCCAGTCGCATCATCAACCTATCGGAGGTCGCCGACATCACTTCAGATTCGATTATACCTTACCTTTCGAAAGCTTTTGAAGAGGTTTATGAAGCAAAAGCAGAAATCGTGGATTTCAACGACCTTCTCACCGATAAAGTATTGAAAACCAGAGATTTATTTGCTTCCAATGAATATCTTTTCGGCAAATGGCGCAACTTCCACGCAAAGAAAAGTGCACAATTTGCGTGGGGATTGGTCGAGTTGGATATGCAGGTCAACGAAGAGAAAGGCATCATCGAGAGCGTTTCCATCGCATCTGACGGACTCGAACCGGAGTTGATTGAAGAAACTGAGCGCCTATTGACTGGCGCGAGCATCAAAAAAGCACCAGATTGCGGCAAGAATGAGGTCGCAAAAGATATTCTTAGCCTTATTTATTGATTTCCAAAGCGAAAATTTCGTAATTTTGCAGCCAAATTTTAAGAGATGAAGTATTTTTTGCTGCCATTGGGATGTCAGATGAACCGCAGCGACACAGAGCGTGTGCGTACTGTGCTGCACGGCATGGGGTTTACGGAGACTGACAAGGAAGAGGAAGCCACGATTTTGGGCGTGATAGCGTGCTCGGTGCGCCAAAAAGGCATCGACAAGGTATATTCGCGCATCTTGAAATGGAACGAGATGAAGCAGGATCACAACTGCATCACCTTTGTGTCGGGCTGCATCCTCCCTGCCGACAGAGAGCGTTTCGTGAAGCTGTTCGACCTCGTCTTCACCATGAACGAACTGCCCGATTTACCTGATATGATAAGGCAATACGGCGTTTTCATCCCAACAAAAGACTCCGTCAAGCAAGAGCCTGTGTTCCCGCTGGTCGGCATACCTGTTAATAGAAATGTGAACCCATCGGCCAACATGGACCGTTTCTGGGTCATCAATCCCGACCATCTCTCTGATTTTGAGGCATTTATCCCGATTCAGAACGGCTGCAACAAGTTCTGCACCTACTGTGCTGTACCTTACACCAGAGGTCGCGAAGTGTCAAGAAAATCTGAGGATATCATCAACGAGCTGAAGGAACTCGTCGATAAAGGATATAAGTCGATAACTTTGCTCGGACAAAACGTCAATTCGTATGGTTTAGATAAAAAAGGCGAAGAGATCAACTTCGCGGAACTGCTAAGAAGAATTGGCGCTTACGGCGATGCCAGCGGAAAGGAATTCTGGGTTTACTTCACCTCACCGCATCCGCGCGACATGAGCGACGAAGTGATTGAGGTCATCTCGCAATACAAATGTCTCGGCAAGCAGATACACCTGCCGATACAGTCGGGCGACGACAACATGCTGCAGCGCATGAACCGCAAGCACACGCTGGACGATTATCGTCATATCATCCACACTATCAGACGTTTACTGCCTGAAGCGACGATTTTTACAGATATCATTGTCGGTTTTACTGGCGAGACGGAAGAAGAATTCGAGAATTCGCGCAAGGCGATGGAAGAATTCAAATACAACATGGCTTACATCGCACAGTACAGCGTGCGACCTGGCGCAGTGGCCTCATCGTGGGCCGACGACGTGCCTAAAGCCAAGAAACGCGAGCGCTATCACATTCTCACCGATGAGCTGATGAAGCACTCACTCGTTTATAATCAAGGACTTATCGGCAAGACGCAGAAGGTTTTGGTGACGGGCTACGACCGCAAAAACGGATATCTGACCGGCCATACCGAAGGCAAAATCGTGATAAGATTCCAGTCGAGAGATAAAAACCTGATTGGCCAGATCGTGACAGTGGAAGTAACAAGCGCTACTGCATTATCTATAGAAGGAACACTCCTATGAAGATTGCATTCAAAACATTAGGTTGCCGCGTGAACCTCTACGAGACCGACGCCCTCGCGTCGCAGTTCAAGGAGGCAGGTTACGACGTGGTGGAAAACGACGCAGATGCTGACATTTACGTCGTTAACACCTGCACAGTGACCAACCAAAGCGACCAGAAATGTCGACAGGCAATCAACCAGATCAGGCGCTCCCACCCTAACGCCATCATTGCGGCCGTAGGCTGCATGGTGAATCACAGAAAACAGGAGATGCTCGACAGCGGCGTCATCGACTACGCCATTGATAATGAGAGAAAATACGCGCTTTTCAGCATCATCGACAGTCGCATGAAAGGCGAAAACGTCGACCCCGAAGGCTTCGACAAGGATTTGTTCAGCTACCGTCCGGCTTACAGCACCTTCCACACCAGAAGTTTGATTAAAATTCACGACGGATGCAACAATTTCTGCTCATATTGCATAATTCCTAATGTGCGTGGCAGAGCTACAAGTCGTCCGGCAGATGAGATTTACGAAAACATAAGAAATGTTGTCGCTCACGGCTTCAAAGAAGTCGTTTTGACGGGTGTCAACATGGGTCGTTATCAGTATCAAGGCGTTGATTTTGAGCATCTTATCGAAAATATTTTAAAAATCGAAGGCGATTATCGCGTAAGGATTTCATCGATTGAGCCCGACAACTTCAGCGACAGGTTTTTAAGTTTGTTTGAAAACCCGAAGCTTGCTCCGCACATGCACATCTGTCTGCAAAGCGGCGCTGAAAATACGCTTCGAGAGATGCATCGGCATTACACGGCAAAGCAGTTCAAGGAGATGTGCGACAGAATTAAGTCTGCAATTCCTGATTTCAATATCACAACTGATGTAATTGTAGGTTTTCCTGGCGAGACAGAATCCGAGTTCTTAGAGAGCTCCGAGCTGTGTAAATCAATAGGGTTCAGCCATATTCACACCTTCAAATATTCAATCAGGACTGGCACTAAGGCTGCAACGATGCCGAATCAGGTGCCGGAAACGATAAAAACCGAAAGAAGTGCTATTATTAGGCAGATTTCGGCTGAAAACAAGATAAAATATTTCAACCAGATGCTCGGCAAACCTCAGAAAATGCTTATCGAACGAGTGATGGCCGATGGAACGGCGAGAGGATATGGCGAAAACTACATTCCAATAAGACTGAAAGGTAAGAATTTGGAGAAAAACACCTTTGTTGATGTTGTTTTAGATGACATTATTAATAAAGGTGACAATTCAGAGATTTCATCCGTCATTTCGAGCGTAACGCAGTGAAGTCGAGACCCGAGCGAAGCGAGAGCTTTCACCGCAGGTGAAAAAATCCTCCATCAACGAAAGCTTTTTACTAAAAAGGATTTATTCGCCATGGCGAATGCTTTCGCAAGCTCAGGTCTCCATTACGCTTCGCTTCAGTCGAAATGACGCTCACAAGAGCCGTTTCGTTCAAGTTGA
>LUZN01000027.1 GCA_001603665.1 Bacteroidales bacterium Bact_22 | reverse complement strand
AAACTACACCGAAGAAGAAAATATGTCAAGAAAAATTGGGTATGGATTGGAATGGGGGGGGGGTAAATCTTGTTGATAAACAATGAGTTAGCAATCAGGACTTGTGGGCATTGATGATTTTTTGTATAGTAATACTCAATTGTTTATCACTGTTGAATATGCGTTTTAACTTGCGGCTGCGTTCACCAATTGTTGGATACTCACGCTGCATTAACGCAGATATGTCGGTATCCTTCAACCCAAGATAATATAAGCACAAATAATCAACATCTTCAATTGTCAACCTTGGATACTCTTTACAAATCCATTGTGTAAAACTATCGCAATGTCTGTCAATGGCTTCTTTTAAAGCTAATAATTGTTCTTTGCTTAATGCATATTCTTTGTATGTTACGCAGGGAACCTTAGATTTGAATCGTTCTTTGTTCGCTATTTCTAAAATTGATTTACAAATAGGCTCATTCATGAAAGGATTGGCTTCCATCTTACGTTTTAAATCTGCTAGAGCCTTTTCTTTAATAGCTAAATCATTGTGTGATTTGTCTATGGCATTTTGAACTTTTATTCTGAATATAACTATAATACTAACTATAAGCAGCAATACAGCAGAAAATACTATATAATAAATACGATATTGACGCCTTCTTTTTAATAAATTATCATTATCAATTCGTTGTTGTTGATAATCATCGTACAGTTTGGTCAGTTCTGTTGTTATTTCAGCATTATTTCTATATTTACTGAAGTTATTTCCATATATACCTTTGTAATATGAAGCTTTTGCAGTATCGCCCAATGCTTGATAACAATTCATCAGTAATTCCGAAGATGACGTCTGTGTTGCGTAAGAGTTGCGTTTTATACTTTGTTCTAAATAAATAATTGCAGAATCATAACGGTTCTCTTTTGCATATAAAAAGCCAAGTGTATAATATTGGGCTAAACGGAAATCATCACTACAAGGCAGTTGCAATGCTGCTTTTATCATTATAAAGGCACTATCTATATAGCCTAAGTCATAATGAATTGGTGCGGATTCTGACAGTGACACGCAGTAAGCCGTTATTTTGTTTTGATTTTTCGCATAATGCCGGGCTTTTCTATAATAAAACAAGGCACTGTCTGGTTGATGGTCAAGATAATATGCACTTCCAACATTTCTATAAGGATAGGCTAAACTATAATTATCAATAACATAGTAATGCTTTAGTGCATTTTTATAAAAATAGAGGGATGCTTTTGCGATGTCATTATTATAAAACACTTCGCCCAGACGTGTACACGTCAACCCCATAAACTTCGCCTTGTTGCCCACCATATCCTTCTCCTCAAAATGGTTCTCCATTATCTCGAGCGTCTTAAAATATTCCCTGCAGGCATCGACAACACTGTCGTTTTCGTAATAGCCGACGCCGTTCATGTAATGCGAACGGACAGAAAGCAAAGTGAGATCGTCGTTTATTGGATAACAGGCATAAAGGCTGTCGAAATATTGCATGGCATCCTGTAGAGACGTTTCCTGAAACGTCTCGTTTCTGTATCGGTTCAACTGCGGATTATAGGTTTTATATAGGGCCTCGGAAATTAACAATGATTGATAGTTGGTGTTAAATGTGGAGGAGGTTCCTCGCTGCGCTCGGAATGACAGAAGTGTTTGAAGCGCGCTGTCGGCGTCGGTTTGCATCAGGCTGTCAATCTGCTGTAGGTTTTCGTCAAAGACGAAGGGCAAAGGCTGTTCCACAACAGGCTCCTGCTGCTTCCCGCAAGCGAGAAGCAGAACCGGAAACAATATCACTAATAGCCTTTTCACGATGCAAATATAATAAAAATCATTCAAAAACAACAACATACAAAAAATAAGGGGCGAATAATCATTCGCCCCCTACTATGTAAACTATTAAACTACGTAAACTATCAGTAAACCTTCAGCTTGTCGCCGGTTTCTTTGATGATTGCCCTGTAGAATTCATCGCTGTATTTCGGCTGCTCGACCTTCGGGGCGTAGTATTTGTAACCCTCAGGGATGGCACGGGCTGTCTTCACGTTGCCGTCCATATATTTCACGAAGAGCTGCTGATAAAACACCTTCCAGTCGGCGCAGAGCTTCATGGCCTCGGTGTTTGAATACTTGGTGAGGAATTTCACAGCCTCGTCCTTGCCTTCCATGTTGTAGATCTCGGCAGCCTTGGTGTTGATGTTCTGTGTCGATTTCACCCAGCCTTCCTCGTATTCCTTCTGTTTGGCCTCAATCTCAGGGTGGATGTAGTTATATTTGGTGTAAGCCCAGTTCGAAACCTGGTTGAAGATCCAGAAGCCTGATGTCTCGGAATACTCCATCATCGAGCCGTTGCCCTGACGATAGCAGAGCGGGATCTCTGTCATGCAGGTGTACATCGGGCAGTAGACGGTGTTGGCGCAGTCGTCGACACCCCACCAGATGATACCGCCGATTTCAGGGATTCTGTTGGCGTTGCTCTGTGAAACAAACGAGAAGCCTGTCTGCTGTGTTGCGGTGGTTCTCTCGTGTATGTATTCCACGCCGTCGACTTCAAAACCCATTGGGCGCCAACGGTATGGGCAGTGGAACGGGCCTGCTCCGAGGTCGAGAGCCATGTCGAGTTCGGTGCCCTCGAGGTGGTCGCGCATGAAGTTCATCATGTCGAGCACCGACACCTTTTGGTTTGGCTTCACCCACAGAGGCATCCTGTTGGTTGGGAAGTTCTCGACGGTCTGTGGCTGTCCTTTCACGAAAGGCTTGGCGCGCTTGATGTCGCGGCCGGTGGCATAGTCCCAGTAGGCATCCATGCCGTCGGTCACCTTGTTGAACATAGCCCACACGCGGAGGTCGCAGGCACGTGCGCCGCTGAAGTCGACAGGAGCGTAAACGTCTGAGAATGAGAAGTCTTCGTCTTTGCCGACGTAGAAGTTATATTTCTTTGCAAACGAGATGACGTCGTCGGCGTAGATGCAGTCGATGTTCTTGTCGGTCATAAACTTCTTGAAGTCCTTAGATGTCACCGAAGTCTTGTTTTTCTTGGCGAGAGGGAAGGTGGTGATGCGTGCCTGGTTGGCGTGACCGCTAACATATCCGTCAGGGATGCGGCGTGCTACCCAGAGCATGCCTTTCTCAAACTTTCCTTTACCAATCATCTCCATAATCCAGACCTCTTCGGTGTCGGCGATGGAGAACGACTCACCTTCGCTGATATAGCCATATTTTGCTGTGAGTTCGGCAATATTACGGATGGCCTCGCGGGCTGTCTTGCAACGCTGCAGCGAGATGTAGATCAGGGTGCCGTAATCCATCAGGCCTTCGCCTTCCCAGAGCTCCTCGAGTCCGCCGTAGGTGGTCTCACCGATGGCCAGCTGCCACTCGTTCATGTTACCCACCACGTTGTAGGTGTGGCGCACCTCAGGAATCTGTCCGAGATATTTTCCGCTATCCCAGTCGTAAAGGTCACGCATGGCGCCCTCCGGATAGTCGGCTGCCGGATAATGATACAACTCACCGTAAAGCACGTGGGAATCAGCGGCATACGAAATCATAGTCGAGCCGTCGGTCGATGCACCCTTGGTGATGAGGAAATTGGTGCATGCACTTGCCTCCGTCATGCCGAGAAGGCAAATAATTGCTAATAATGTCAAGAATTTTTTCATATCGTATTATTTAAGATGTTAATAATTGTCTGTTCGTCGTTGCCGATTTGCTGTTTCAAGGCTTCAAAATTATCAAATTTTTTGTCATCACGCACAAAATCGACAAATCTTATTTTTATTTCTTTGTCGTAAAGGTCTTTATCGAAGTCAAGTATATGAGCCTCAATGCTTTGCGGACGGTTGTCGTGCATAGTCGGGCGTTTTCCGATATATGTCATGGCAGGGTAGGAATTGCCTTCAAAATCGACGTATGTGGCATAAACGCCGGGTTTTTCGATGAGTTGAAACTCTTCGGCCACCTCGATATTAGCCGTCGGGTAACCCATTTTTTGTCCCATCTGCTGTCCGTGAATCACCTTGCCGGTATAGGAAAAATCGTATCCGAGAAGGAGGTTGGCATGTCGGATGTCGCCATTTTCAAGGAAATGACGGATTTTTGTCGAGCTCACCGCCATATCGTCGACGTCTTGTTCCTGAATCTTCTCAACCTTGAAATCATATTGGTTTCCAAGCTCGTAAAGCATGCTGAAGTCGCCAGTGCGGCCTTTCCCGAAGTGGTGGTCGTAGCCGATGATCAAGATAGCAGGGTGGATGTTTTTTACGATAAAATCCTTGATGAAATCTTCTGAAGATATCGCAGCAAACTCTTTAGTGAAGTTTATAATGATAAGATTATCAATGCCTAGGGCTTCGAGATGCTTTATTTTTTCTTCTTGTGTTGAAATGAAACGGATGCCGGCGTCGTGACTCAGCACCTGACGGGGATGGGGATAAAACGTCACCACGACGGTCTCGCCGCCTATTTCTTTTGCGCGGTTCACCATGTTTTTCAGTATGGCCTGATGTCCACGATGCACCCCGTCGAACGTCCCGATGGTAACGATGGCGTTGGCTACTTTTTCAAATTTTTCTATGTCGTGATATATCTTCATATATATCTAAAGGTCGAATTTTTCCGAATTTCGTCACACATATGGAAATTTCGTCACAAAACAGTATCTAAAGGTCGAAAATGTGCTTTTGGATGTATTCTGCAATTTGCACTGCATTGGTCGCTGCACCTTTTCTTATATTGTCGCTCACAACCCAGAAGTTGAACCCGTTGGCGATGCTGTTGTCGCGCCTCATCCTCCCAACAAACACCTCATCTCTGTCGTATGCCATGATAGGAGTGGGATAGAGGTTTGTGCTCGGGTCATCGGCCACGATAACTCCCGGAGTGTTCTCTAAAATATTTCTAATCTCTTGTAAATCATAAGGTTGTGAAAACTCAACATTCACCGATTCGGAGTGACCGCCATACACAGGAACTCGTGCCACGGTAGCTGCGACGGCTATGTTTGAATGCATGATTTTATTCGTCTCGAAGATGAGTTTTTCTTCTTCAGTAGTGTTGCCGTCTTCAAGGAAATTGCCGCCGTGAGGGATTATGTTCTCATGAATCTGATGAGGATAAGCCGGGTTGTCGGATTTCTTGCCCTGTTGCTCGAGATGCAGCTGGTTTAGGCCTTTGATGCCGCTGCCGCTCACCGATTGATATGTCGACACCACTATGCGTTTGATGCCGTAGCGGCGATGCAGGGGTGCCAATGCCATCACAAGCTGGATTGTCGAGCAGTTTGGATTTGCAATGATATGAGTATCAGCGGTTATGTCGCTAGCATTGATCTCGGGAACGACCAGTGGAAAACCGACTTTTTTACGCCATGCTGAGCTGTTGTCGACTACATAGGTGCCCTTTTCGGCGAAGAGAGGCGCATATTTCAGCGAGGCGTCGGCGCCGGCCGAGAAAATCGCGATGTCGGGACGCTGTTCGATGGCGTCTTCAACCGAAATCAAGGTATAATCTTTGACTTTGAACTTGGTGGTTTTACCTATCGAACGCTCCGATGCGGCTACGATAAGCTCGTCCATGGGCAGGTTACGCTCCGCCAAAACCTGAAGCATCTTCTGTCCGACCAACCCTGTGGCTCCTATGACTGCAATTTTCATGTCTTTTCCTCCCGAATTGTAAAAATTTTTTTACACTTCTTACATTTTTATGCAACTTAAGTTAAATATTGTTAAAAATGAAGAACCTAAATTTTATTTGCTATACTTTTGTGCAAAAATAACAAAAAAACGCAAACATTTGTCGTTATGGATGCAAAAATGTTTAAGATTCTGGCACACCTTATATTAATACTGCCGCTTTCGGGTCTCGCACAGGTTGTCGACGACTTCTCGGATGCTGATTTCACCGACAATCCGACATGGTCGGGAACCGAAGAGTATTTTGTGGTGAATAACGATAAAAAACTGCAGCTAAACGCCGAAGCAGCTGGAAACGCTTGGCTTTTTTGCGATGCGAATGTTGCCGACAGCGTCACCGACGGCGAGTTTGAATGGCATTTTTGGTTGAGGGAGGCCTTTTCTCCATCGACAAACAACTACAGCGACATTTATCTTTGCGACAATTATTTTGTTAGGTTTGGAGAGGCCGGGAGCAACGATGTTGTCGATCTGCAACGTGACGACGGCACCGCCACTGTAAGTGTCTGCCGTGGTACCGACACCTTTATCGCTTCATCGTTCTCCGCCTACTTCAAGGTCACGCGCGACGCCCATGGCAACTGGAAGATATTCGTCGACAAAGAAGGTGGTGGCGACTATCTTCTTGAGGCTCAAGGAGTTGACGACACTTATGGTCCTTCAGGAAGGTTCGGAATCAAGGTGACGTACAGCGCCAGCAACTCTAAAAAGGTGTACCTCGACGACGTCTACGCCGGACCGTTGATAGTCGACACGGAGCCTCCTGTCTTAAATGAGGTTACAGTGCTGAATTACAATAAGTTACAGCTCGATTTTAGCGAAGTTGTCGACAATGTTTATGCCATGGATGCCGATAATTACAGCCTTGACAATGGCGTTGGCCACCCCATGTATGCCGAGTATAACGGCAGTAACCGCTCGTCGGTGATACTTTCGTTTTCAAGAACCATTCAGGAAGGCGTGTATTACACATTGATTATCAATATGATACAAGATGTTGAAGGTAATGTTGCCGAAGATATTCATTACACTTTCAATCATTATAATATTCACGAAAACGACGTGGTGGTAAACGAGATTATGGCCGATCCGGAGCCTGTGGTGGGTCTGCCAGCCTGTGAATATGTGGAGCTTTACAATGCCACCGGCCATGCCATCAACATGAAAGACTGGGTTATGGTGGTTGGCACAAGCGAAAAAGTGATAACACAAGATATTGATATTCAAGCAGATGGCTATTTGATACTATGTAAAGAGGAATCAGTTCCTTTTTTGTCGGACTATGGTGAATGTGTGGGTTTTTCATCGTTTTCGCTACCAAACGCTGGTTCTTTGATATATCTATATCATCATAATTTTTTAGTTTTTGAGTTACAATATGACAAATTTTGGTATCGTGACAGCGACAAATCCGACGGCGGATGGTCGTTGGAGCAGATCGACCCACACTCACCATGTTTGGAAGCCGAGAACTGGCGTGCCAGCTGTGACCACAGAGGTGGCACGCCCGGGGCTCGCAACTCAGTCGACGGCACCAACGTCATCGCCCCCGACATCGACTACATCAACGTGCTGTCGGATACCAGCATAGAGGTGGTTTTCAACCAGAAGATGATGTCGTCGTCGCTTGAAAACGCTGACAATTACACTATTGTTGAATTCAATTCACATCCATACTTTGCGAACCCGTCGGAAGACAATCAGAAAAGCGTGACTTTAGTTTTCCAACAACCCTTTGTGGAAAATAGGTTTCATAAATTACAGGTTTTTGGTTCATTAAACTGTACGGGGGTTCCGGTCGCTGACGGTTGTTGTTACGCTTTTGGGCTCCCTGGCAGTGCGGTTGGGGGCGATGTGGTTATCAACGAGCTCTTGTTTGATCCCGTCAGCCCAGCCGCAGATTATGTGGAGATTTACAACAAGTCGGATAAGGTGTTGAATATCAATGAGTTTAAGCTTGGGATGATAAAAGAGTCGTTCCCCAATCCGCCCGATACCACTATAAAAGAGATAACCTCCGAGCACCGTCAGCTATTGCCGCAGCAGTATGTTTTGCTGACGACCACGCCCGAAGAGGTTGGCCGTCAGTATGAGTGCGCGACACGTAACTTCATCAGGATGAGTGGCTTTCCGTCGTACCCGAACTCGGGCGCGGCGGCCGTGCTGTATTTCCGTGACTCTGTCATCGATGTGATGCGCTATTCAGAAGACTCGCATTACCCGCTGCTGACTGAGACGAAGGGGGTGTCGCTCGAGAGGGTGAGTCCGGATATCAGTTCGCTCGACCCAGAGAACTGGCACTCGGCCGCCGCGCCTCTTTACGGCACACCCGGTTACAGAAACTCCGTTTTCATTGATAGTCAAGAGAATATAGCCGCCGTCGAGATGATTCCGCCCGTGTTCTCTCCCGACGGCGACGGCTTCGACGACGTCACCACCATCAACCTGTCGGACTTCGACGTCGGATACACTGCCAAAATCACGGTTTTCGACTCGCATGGACGTTTTGTGCGCGACCTTGTGAACTGCCAAAACATCGCCACGCAGGGCCGGTTTGTGTGGAACGGGCTCGACGACAACGGCCGTGTGGTGCCTGCTGGGATATACGTCGTCTTCGTGGAAGTGTTTGACGCTCAAGGACATGTAAAACGCTTTAAGAAGGCCGTTGTCGTCGCTTCGAAATAAAAACGAAGAAAAATAGCGGGTTGTATCAAAAAATATTCGTAACTTTGCATTTTAAAGCAAAGTAAGAAATATATGGTGTTTTTTCACGGTGCGTTGATGGGCTTGACCCTGGCTACTATCTTCGGGATAGGGCCGGCCTTCTTTTTGCTCCTTCAGACCAGCATCAGCAAGGGTTTTAAGAAAGCTCTGTTCTTCGACATTGGCGTCCTGCTGAGCGACATCATCGTCGTGGTGTTGATGATGCTGACCTCGATACAGCTCACCTTCGACGACAGTGGAAACATGGTGGTGGCCGGCATCACCGCGGGCCTCATCATCATAGGCTTCGGCATTTTTACTTACTACAGCAAACCCGAAAAGATCGTGGCCCGGTCGGAGAAGAAGAGCGCGCAACTCGCTGAGGTTGAGAAGAAGTTCGAGAAGCTCGACCAGCATTTTGATAAGATCGACGAAAAACTCGACATCAAGCGCGACGGCCCGCGGTGGTACGTCGTCATCTCGAAGGGCTTCGTGATGAACATCTTCAACCCGTTCATCTGGGTGTTTTGGACCGCCACGGTCGCAACTGTCTCAGGATCAGAGATTTACAATGGCAATGAGTATTATGTGATGCTGTTCTTCCTCGGGACATTTGCCACGGTGTTTGCCATGGATATAATGAAAATTCTTGGAGCTTACTCCCTAAAACGTTTCTTCACCGAACGCAGAATGAAACTCCTTAACCAGGGCACGGGTATTGTCCTGGCTCTATGTGGGATTGCATTAATTATCAGGGTGATATTCTTTAGATAATCCCGTCATTTCGACTGAAGCGTAGCGAAATGGAGAAATCCTCCATCCCCATATACTTTCGTTCGTGGAGGATTTCTCGACTCCATTTCATTCCGCTCGAAATGACGTTTAGAATTTGATATCCTTTACATTGAGTTGCAGCGTCGTCTTTCCTTGCCAGAAATTTTCCTCGATGTAGTAGCACATTGTGAACGGCTCTTTGTCGTGGATGCGCTCGTAGAGGTCGCCCTTCTGGAATGCGATGCCAGAGAACACGAAGTCGGTGTTGCCCTGCTGCATCACGCTGAGTTTCAGGTGCTTGCGGTTACCCACGGCGCGTGAGAAGCCAGCGTCGACGACGTTACGGGTTAAGAACACAGGCGAGAGGTTACCTGGTCCGAAAGGCGCAAACTGCTTGAGGATACGCACGAACTTCGGAGTGATGTTGGTGAAGTCCATCTCGATGTCGACGTTGAGCTCGGGGGTGAGGTCGTCATCTTCGAGGTGCTCGGAGACATATTTCTCGAAACGTTCCGAAAACTCCTTTAAATTCTCAGGTTTCAGCGATAATCCCGCTGCATATTTATGTCCACCGAAGTGCTCGAGGATGTCGGAGCACGAGTCGATGGCGTCGTAGATGTCGAAGTTCTTTATCGAGCGTGCCGATCCCGTGATGAGGTTGCCCGAGCGTGTCAGCACGATGGTCGGACGGTAGTACGAGTCGGTAAGTCGTGACGCCACGATGCCGATAACGCCTTTATGCCAGTTTTCGTTGAATATCACGGTGCTCTTGGCGTTGCGCATCTTCTCGTCGGCGTCGATCATCTGAAGCGCTTCCTCAGTGATGGCGTTGTCAAACTCACGACGTTTCGAGTTGAGGTCGTTGATGCTCGCCGCGAGTTTCTCGGCATGGTCTTTGTTTGTCGCAAGCAGCAGTCTTACCGAGTCGCTGGCTTTTTCCAGACGTCCTGCGGCGTTGATACGCGGTCCGATAAGAAACACCAAGTCGCTGATTGTCAGCTCTTTTTCGGTGATGTTCTTCTGTTCGGCCTGGCGCAACACTGCTGCGATGCCCGGACGCGGGTTTTTGTTGAGCTGGATCAAGCCGAAGTATGCCAAGACACGGTTTTCACCGGTGATCGGAACGATGTCGGCCGCGATGCTAACCGCAACATAGTCAAGGAGTTCGTAGACTTCCTCAATTGGTCGTCCGAGGCGCATCGACAGTGCGGTGATGAGTTTGAAGCCCACTCCGCAGCCCGAGAGTTCCTTGTAAGGATATTCACAGTCGGGACGTTTCGAGTCGAGCACCGCCACGGCGTTAGGAATCACGTCGTCCGGACGATGATGGTCGCAGATGATGAAGTCGACGCCACGCTGGTTGGCGTATTCGATTTTCTCCACAGCCTTGATGCCGCAGTCGAGCACGATGACGAGACCGAAGCCGTTGTCGGCAGCATAGTCGATGCCTTTATATGATATTCCGTATCCCTCTTCGTAACGGTCGGGGATATAGAATTCAATCTTCTTTTTGTTGACAAAATTCTTAAGATACGTGTAAATCAAGGCAACGGCGGTTGTTCCGTCGACGTCGTAGTCACCGTAGATAAGGATTTTCTCGCCGTTGTTCATCGCTTTCTGAAGACGGTCGACGGCTTTGTCCATGTCTTTCATCAGGAAGGGGTCGTGGAGCTGCGAAAGCGACGGGCGGAAGAAGTTTTTCGCCTCTTCGAAGTTGGTAATGCCGCGTTGGACAAGCAAAATAGCCAAAATCTCGTCGATGCCGAGCGACTCCGACAAGCTTTTAACTAATTGTTTATCTACACTTTCTGCTATTATCCAGCGCGTTTCCAATTCAAAAAATATTTAACTCGCAAAACTACGAATTTTTTTTCTGATTTCCAAGAAAAAATGGAATTTTTTTAAATAAAAAATATAAAAAAAGATAACACTCTCAGTATTAAGGAAATACAACCACCCCGTCATTTCGAGCTCAGGTCTCCATTACCATCTCACTTCGTTCGATGTCCAGTCGAAATGACGCTGATAAACAATCGTTTCGACAGAAGAAAAAATTTCTTTAAACTTTAAACTTTAAACTTTAAACTTTAAACTTTTTATTATATTTGCATCTTGAAAAATTACTTCATTATGACATCCAAAAAAATTACAAGTGCTTTAATATCAGTATTTTACAAGACTGACCTCGACAAAATCGTCGAACTTTTGAAAAAGAACGGAGTTCAGATTTATGCCACTGGCGGAACACTCGATTTCATCAAGAAAATCGACGACACAGTGCGCTCGGTTGAATCGCTCACAGGCTATCCTTCAATCCTTGGCGGACGCGTGAAAACCCTGCATCCGAAAGTGTTTGGCGGCATCCTGGGGCGTCTCGACAACGACACCGACCTCGCCGAGATGAAACAGTATGAGATTCCGGCACTCGACCTCGTAATCGTCGACCTCTATCCGTTTGAAGAGACTGTGCGTAACACCGACGACGAGGCGCAGATCATCGAGAAGATCGACATCGGCGGCATCTCGCTCATCCGCGCTGGCGCAAAGAACTTCAAAGACTGTCTCATAGTGCCATCTTCAAATTATTACAAAGAATTTATGGAGATGTACGAAAAACAAGGCGGCTGCACCACTTTGGACGATAGAAAACGTTTTGCAAAATACGCCTTTGCCACCAGCTCGCACTACGACACAGCCATCTACAACTGGTTCTCAGGCGAGACCGTCACTCCGCTGCGTTACGGCGAAAATCCTCACCAGCAGGCGGTTTTCAACGGTAACCTCGACGACGTGTTCGAAAAACTGCACGGCAAAGACCTGTCATACAACAACCTCCTCGACCTCGACGCTGGCTTGAACCTCATCCGCGAGTTCGACGAGCCTACTTTCGCCATTTTGAAGCATAACAACCCTTGCGGAATAGCGTCAAGGCCAACAATTGCTGAGGCTTACGACGCGGCATTGGCAGGCGACCCAGTGTCGGCATTCGGCGGAGTGTTTGTCAGCAACCGCGCTATCGACGTGAAGACGGCCGAAGAGATGAACAAGATGTTTTTCGAGGTGTGTGTGGCGCCTGAATATGAAAATGGCGTGCTTGACATCCTCTTCTCGAAGAAAAACCGCATAGTGTTGAAGCTGAAGTCGAACAAATTCCCTGCAAAGGTGTATAAATCGGCGCTCAACGGCATTCTCGAGCAGGACCGCGACCTTCACACCGAGACGAAAGACGACTTCACGGCGGTAACCGAGAAACATATTGATAATCAGGATGTTGACGACTTGATTTTCGCAAATAAAATTGTGAAACACAGTCGCTCCAACGCCATCGTCTTGGCAAAGAACAAACAGCTCTACGCTTCGGGCATAGGTCAGACCTCACGCGTCGACTCGCTGCGACAGGCCATCGCCAAGGCACAGAGCTTCAACTTCGACCTCAAGGGCGCAGTTTTGGCATCCGACGCCTTCTTCCCCTTCTCCGACTGCGTGGAGATAGCAAGCGAGGCCGGCATAAAATCGATAATTCAACCTGGCGGCTCGGTGCGCGACCAAGAGTCGATAGATGCATGCAACAAGCTCGGAATCGCCATGGTTTTCACAGGATTCAGACATTTTAAACATTAAAGATATGGGATTATTTTCATTATTCGATAAAGAACTGGCAATCGACCTCGGCACAGCCAACACCATCATCATGTACAACGACAAGGTGGTGGTCGACGAGCCGTCGATTGTAGCAATAAAACGCGACACGCAGCAGATCATGGCGGTAGGAAAACGCGCTATGATGATGCATGGCAAGACTCACGAAAACATTAAGACCATCAGACCTTTGCGCGACGGTGTCATCGCCGACTTCCAGGCCGCCGAGTTCATGCTGAGAGAGATGATCAAGATGATAAACTTCCATCGTTCGGTGTTCCCTCCGGCGTTGAAGATGGTGATCTGCATCCCTTCGGGCATCACCGAGGTGGAGGAGAGAGCCGTTAAAGACAGCGCGGAACAGGCCGGCGCCAAGGAAGTGCGCTTGATTCACGAGCCTATGGCAGCAGCTATCGGTATCGGCATCGACGTGCTTGAGCCTATGGGTAACATGATAGTCGACATCGGAGGCGGCACCTCCGAAATCGCAGTCATCGCGCTGGGTGGCATCGTGACAAACAAATCGATCCGTATCGCAGGCGACGACTTCACCGACGAGATCGTGGAGTACATGCGTAAGGAACATAACCTCAACGTCGGCGAACGTACGGCAGAGCTGATAAAGATTGAAGTCGGCGCCGCCATACAGGAACTCGACAACCCGCCACAAGACTATGCTGTGCACGGACGCGACATGCTCACCGGCATCCCGAAGGAAATCAGCGTAAACTATAAGGAGATTGCTCACTGCCTCGACAAGAGCGTCTCGAAGATAGAGACAGCTGTGCTTAACACCCTCGAGACCACACCTCCTGAGCTTTCGGCCGATATCTACCGCACAGGTATCTATCTCACCGGCGGCGGAGCCTTGCTGAGAGGCCTCGACAAACGTCTGCACGACAAGACACAGCTGCCGATACACGTGGCTGAAGACCCATTGCGCGCTGTGGCACGCGGTACTGGCATCGCACTGAAGAACTTCGACGGTTTCCCGTTCCTGATAAAATAATCGGGGATGTATAACCTCTTCATTTTCATAAGGAAATACAACGCAGTAATACTTTTTATTCTGCTGGAAGTGCTGTGCATAGTCATGATTGTGCAAAGTCTCCCTTATCAGAGTAGAAAGATGGCTAACGTGTCGAACAGCATCACCGGAGGAGTGCATAAGACGACATCCAACTGGCACGATTACCTGCATCTGAAAAGTGAAAATGAAGCATTGTCAGAACATAACGCATTGCTACTGAAGCGATTAGGTTGTGAAGAGGTGGAAGCCGACGCGGAATACTACGACGACATCTTTACTTACATCCCGGCGCGTGTTGTCAACAATAATATCTACGAGATGAACAACTACATCGTTATCGACAAGGGCAGCATCGACGGCATCGAGCCCGACATGGGCGTGATTTGCGACAAAGGAGTGGTGGGTAAGGTGGTGAACGTGAGCAAACACTACGCCTCGGTGATGAGCATGTTGAATTCTTATTCAATAATCAGCTGTAGATTCGTTGATAATCAATATGTTGCGAATGTTGTGTGGGATAACAAAAACTACCGCTACGGTCTGGTGAAAGACATCCCGTCGCATATCGTCATCAAGGCGGGCGACACTCTCGTGACGAGCGGCTTTTCCAACTCCTTCCCGGCCGACGTGATGGTGGGAACCATAGCAGAGAAAGGCGATGCCGACGAAAATATGTTCAGCACGGCGAAACTGAAGTTTTCGACCAATTTCAGCACGCTGCGGCATGTTTATGTGGTGAAAAACAACTTTAAATCGGAGATTGACTCGTTATGTATAACACATTGATACGCAATATATTACGATTTATAGTTCTGCTCGTTGTGCAGGTGCTGGTGTTCGATAACCTCGGCTTCGGAACCTACATCCACCCATATGTCTACGTGTTGTTTGTGCTGCTTCTGCCGTTTGACACTCCGAGATGGCGCTTGCTGATTTATGGATTCCTATTAGGAATAGCTGTCGACATCTTCAACGGCACGCCCGGACTCAATGCGGCAGCGACTGTATTTTTGGCGTTCATGAGGCCGTATATCATAGGAATAACTACACGAAAGAGCGATATCGAAGATAAAAACGCACCATCGGTCACCGAGATGGGGCTGCAATGGTTTGCGATTTACGCCTTGTTGCTCATTTTGTTGCACAATTTGGTGCTTTTCTGGCTGGAAGCATTCAGTATCAAGCTGTTAGGACTTATTTTAGCAGAGACTCTGCTGAGCGCGCCAGTCACATTATTGTTGATAATCATAATAATTTATATCTTTAAACCAGTTAAAAAATAAAACTATGAAAAAAGTATTTCTTGCATTGTTTGTCATGCTGATGATGGTGTCATGCAATAAGTTCAAAATCAATGTAAACCTTGAAAATTCAGACGGTAAGACAGTTTATCTCGAGAGATTTGTCGGAACCGAGATGAGTATTTTGGATTCGGTGGTGGCAAAAGACAACACCGCGGTCTTTAAAGTTAAGCCAAGCGATAATCTCGACCCATATTGCGTTATGATTAAAGGTTGGAGACGTCCGTTGACGTTCTTTGCTGATAATCAGGATGTTACGATTACGGGTGACTATCAGAAATATAACGGAATCAATGTTTTAGCTTCGGAAAGTCAGGAAAAACTCAACAAATTTACTGAAGAAGTTAATGGTATTGAAGACGAGCAGGAAATTCATTACTGTGTCCTCGATTTTGTGAAGCAAAACATTGATAATCCGTTGGCTCCGTATGTGATGTACCGTTACAAATGGACCTTCAGTCTCAGCGATTTTTACAAGCTCATGGAGGTGATTCCGGCCGAAATGAATAGTGCTTACAAGGATCTCGTGATGGATTACGTCAATGGTCTCGAGATGACTGAGGTCGGTAAGCCATTCATTCCGTTCATCCAGAAAGACGTTAACGGCGAAGATTTCAATATGAAAGAAATCATCGGAGAGTCGAAGATCATAATCCTCGATTTCTGGGCATCGTGGTGTCCCGACTGCCGTAAGGAAAACCCAGGTCTGGTTGAGATTTACAACGAGTTCAAAGACAAAGGCTTGGATATCGTAAGCGTGTCGCTCGACATGGACGAGGCAGCTTGGAAGAAGGCCATCGAAGACGATAATCTCACTTGGAAACATCATGTTTCGGATCTCAAAGGATGGAACAACGAAGTGGCTAAGATGTACTGCATAGCCTATATTCCGCAGAATATTCTCATCGACGAAAACGGAATTATTGTCAAGAAAAACGTTCCAGCAGAGAGAATGAAAGAATTTCTCGGGTCATTTTTAAAATAAATTTCGCTGCTGATGCAGCAAAATATGGGAAAATGACGTTATAAAAGCGTCGTGTCAAAAATTTTTTTCAAAAAAAACTTGACATTATAATTTTTTTACTATTTTTGCAGTGTCTTAGATATGTAGTACACTATGATAAAACTTGAAAATATTCACAAGACTTACTTCGGAGCGCAGCCGTTGCACGTGTTGAAGGGCATCAACCTCAACGTGGAGGAAGGCGAGATGGTGTCGATTATGGGTGCTTCGGGTTCGGGAAAGTCCACCTTATTAAATATAGTGGGCATCCTCGACAACTACGACGATGGCGACTATCATCTGGCGGGGCATATGGTGAAGGACCTTTCGGAGAATCAGGCGGCGGAGTTTCGTAATAAATACATCGGTTTCATTTTCCAGTCGTTCAACCTGATTCCGTTTAAGACGGCTCTCGAGAATGTGGCTTTGCCTTTGTTTTATCAGGGTGTCGGACGAAAGAAACGCAACGCCCTCGCGATGGAGTACCTCGATCGCTTTGGGCTGAAAGACTGGGCCGATCACTACCCGAACGAGCTCTCGGGCGGCCAGAAACAACGTGTCTCCATCGCGAGGGCGCTTGTCACGTCGCCGAAGATCATCCTCGCCGATGAGCCGACGGGCGCTTTGGATAGTAAGACCTCGGCCGAGGTGATGCAGATTCTGCGCGATGTGAACGCCACAGGCATCACCATGGTGATTGTGACACACGAACGCGGAATAGCCAACCTCACAAGGAAAATCGTGCATCTGAAAGATGGTCTGATAGAGTCGATAGAAGAAAACGACCCCGATAAAATGGATTTCACAAAAGAGATAAAATAAAATGTTCAACAGGGATTTTTGGTCGGAGATTTTCATGGCCCTCAGACGCAACAAACTGAGGACGGTGCTCACTGGATTCGCCATCTCGTGGGGTATCTTCATGCTGATAATCCTGCTTTCGGCCGGCAACGGACTGAAAAACGGAGTCACAAGCAACTTCGCCGACCGAATCAAAAACACCTACACTATTTGGTCAAGCGTCACTGAGCTTCCTTACAAAGGACATAAGGCGGGCCGCTATATCATGATGACTAACAAAGACATACAACTCCTTGAATCGTTATACCAAGTCGAAGAAGTGTCCCCGGTGATATCAAAGTGGGGCACTCTCATCTTCGGCGAAAAGTCAAGGTCGATTGGCTTTAACGGAGTGAAGCCTATTTACAAGAATATCGAAGGTATCAAAGTGTCGGAAGGACGTTTCATCAATGAAAACGACATGAAAACCAAGGCTAAAGTCGTCTTGATAGACCAAGATACCAACGACGAGCTCCTTCGTACCACCGGAGAGATGACGATGATAGGTAAAACAGTGTTTATCAACGGGTTGAGCTTTACTGTGGTGGGCGTTTGCAAGGCTAATATGTGGGGTGAACGCGGCTTGGCGTACGCTCCGTATACCACCATGCAGACGATTTACAATGAGAATAAGTACTATCAGATGGAATTCACCACAAAAGGTCTTGACACTAAAGAAGAAAACGAGGCTTTCAAAGCAGAGTTGAAGCGAAAACTCGCGGCTTTGCATGAATTCTCACCCGACGACAGACGTGGCGTGTGGATCGATAGCCAGATGATAGACTCCCTCGAAACAATGAAGATTTTCAACACTATCAATATCTTTATCTGGATTATCGGCATAGCGATGCTGATATCGGGTGTGGTAGGTGTGAGCAATATCATGAGAATCACCGTGAAAGAAAGGACCAACGAGATAGGAATCCGTAAGGCACTTGGAGCAAAACCACGCTCGATTCTTCTTTCGATAGTGATGGAATCGTTAGTGATTACTACTATTTTCGGATATATCGGCATGATTTGCGGCATAGGAGTGACGGAGCTCATCGGCATGGCTATGGAATCGAGCGGAGGTCTGAGTAACGGTAACGGCATGTCGGTGTTTGTCGACCCTACAGTGGATATTGGCATAGTGATTTCAGCGACTTTGGTGCTGATAGTGAGTGGAGTGGCGGCAGGATTCGCTCCGGCATGGAATTCAGTGAAGGTTAAACCGATAGAAGCGATGAATTATAGATAATTGAGAATTGACAATTGACAATTGAGAATTAAAAAAGGATGTTTGATTTAGACAGTATAACCGAGATTTGGCAGACGATTACCCGAAACAAGACCCGCAGCATCTTGACGGCCTTCGGTGTGTTCTGGGGTATCTTCATCCTCGTGATTTTGCTGGCATGCGGCAACGGCTTCGACAACGGTATGCGTAGTAATATCGAGGGTTTCTCCACCAACTCTACGTTTATGATTCCGAATTACACAACTGAGGCATACAAAGGCTATCAGAAAGGTCGTTATTGGAACCCCGATATGTCGGATATTGAAGCGATTAAGATGAAAATCAAAGGGGTGGATATGATTTCGCCTATTTTGACCGAATACTCGTATAATGGCGACAATAACGTGTTTTTTGGTACAAAAGGAGGCAATTTCAGTATGAAAGGAGTGCTTCCAAACTATAATGATATCGACAGATGCAAGGTGCTTTACGGACGATTCATTAACGAGACTGATATCAATGAAGGAAGAAAAGTTTGCGTTTTGGGAAAGAAAGTGTACGAAGACGTGATAGGCGCCGACAAGAACCCTTTAGGTCTGATGATTAAAGCCAATGGCATTTATTATCAAGTGGTTGGCGTGATAGAACCTTACAATTCAAATATCACCGTCAGTGGTTCGATGGATGAGACGGTGGTGCTGCCAATGACAACGATGCAGCTGGCATATCATAACGGCGACAAATTCGATTTCTTCGTTTTCACCACTGCCAGAGGCTACAAAACCAAAGATTTGCAGGAGGAAGTGAAGACGTTGCTGCGAGAGCGTCACGACATAGCTCCTACCGACGAAGGTGCCATTATGTGCTTCGATTTCGAACAGATGTTCACCATGTTTGATTATCTGTTCCTCGGAATAAAGATATTGATTTGGATTGTGGGTATCGGTACCCTGCTTTCAGGTGTTGTCGGCGTGAGCAACATCATGCTGGTCACTATCAAGGAACGTACGCGTGAGATTGGTGTCAGACGTGCACTTGGTGCAAAACCGGCTCTTATTATCCGTCAGGTGGTGGCAGAGAGCCTCTTGCTGACGATTTTGGCAGGTATCGTAGGACTCGTGATAGGAGTGTCAATAATGGCCGTAGTCTCAGGATTTGTTGGTAATACGCCATCAGAAGACGTGATGTTCCTTGACCCGCAAATTGGTTTCGGAGCGGCGGTTGCAGCCACGGTGATAATAGTGCTGTCGGGATTGATGGCCGGCGTCCTGCCTGCGATGAGAGCCATACAGATCAGGGCAATTGATGCGATTAGGGAGGAATAACCGTTGTGGAAAGAGACGTTCTATCAGTAGGAGATTCCTCGCTTCGCTCGGAATGACAGATAAATAGGAATAATAATTTAATAAATAAAAATATGAAAAAATTCTTTAAAATCTTGTTTTTCATCGCATTAGGCGTAGCAGTGATTTGGACATTCAGCTATCTGTTCAAGAAATCACAGCCGAAAGAAAGAGTATATGAGACTGTCGAAGCCACCATCGGTACGATTCAGAAGAAGACCGTCATCACGGGTCAGATCAATCCGCGAGATGAGGTGTCGATCAAGCCGCAGGTATCCGGAATCATCAGCACAATCTATAAAGAAGCCGGCCAGATGGTAAAGAAGGATGAAGTCATCGCGGTGGTGAAAATCATACCCGACGTGGCTAACCTTACAGCCACCGAGTCGCAGGTGAAACTGGCAAAACTCAATCTCGACAATGTGGAGAAGACCTATGAACGTCAGAAAGCATTGAGAGACAAGGGATTGATAGCCGCAGAGGAATTCGAGAAGTCGCAACTTGAATACGAGCAGGCGAAGGAAAACTACAACAACGCCCTCGACCAGCTCAACATTGTGAAAGAAGGTATCTCGAAAAACGCCTCGCAGTACACCAACACATCAATAAAATCGACCATCGACGGCATGATTCTCGACATACCGGTGAAAGTCGGTAACAGCGTCATCAACTCGAATACGTTTAACGACGGAACGACAATCGCCACCGTCGCCGACATGCGCGATATGATTTTCGAAGGCAAGATGGATGAGACCGAGGTCGGACGTATCAGCGAAGGCATGCCTATGCTTATCACCATCGGCGCCATGAACGACCGTCGCTTCGATGCAGTGTTGGAATATATTGCTCCTAAAGGCACTTCCGAGAGCGGAGCGGTGTTCTTCCAGATGAAGGCACGACTGATAATTCCCGAAGATGTGACCCTGAGAGCCGGCTACAGCGCCAACGGCGAGATTATCATTGAGCAGGCTGTCGACGCCGTTGTGGTGCCTGAAAGCTGCATAATCTACGCCAACGACAGCACGTTTGTGTACAAAGATAACGTGAAGGTGCCTGTCACAACAGGACTTTCGGACGGCGTCAATATCGTTATTACCGAAGGATTAAGTGAAGGTGATGTTATTAGAGGAAATGAGATATTTAAATAATAACGTCAATAATTCAATACTATATGAAAAAGATACTGCTTATAATTTCAATAGTTACACTGTCTTTTGCCGGTCGGGCGCAGAAGGTATGGACGCTTGAAGAGTGCGTCGACTATGCCATGGAGCATAACGTGACGATACTGCAGAGCGTGATTAGTCAGAACAGCGCCGAATACCAGTATAAGATGTCGAAAAACGCTTGGCTGCCAACGGTTAGCGCCGACGCGAGCCAGAGTTTCGGCTTCGGACAGTCGCCATCGTACAACGGCGTCTACGTGTCGGATAATTCGACCTCGTTTTCGTTCGGAGTGTCAGTGGGAATGCCGCTTTTCAACGGTTTGAGCTTATACAACCAGATGAAGTCGAGTAGTCTGGAGATGAACGCCTCGAAGAAAGACCTCGAAGCTGCCAAGTACGACCTGAAGCTTCTGATTATGTCGTATTACATGCAGGTTGTTTATAATAAGGAGCTTAAGGCCATCGCCGAAAAACAGCTGACGCTCACCGAGGAACAGCACGAAAAGACGCAGCAGCTCTACGAACTCGGCAAGGTGGCACAATCCGACGTCTACGAGAGTGCAGCACAGGTGGCGACAGCGAAATCGTCGTTGGTGCAAGCCGATAACAATTTGATGCTCAGCATATTAGATATCGTGCAAGCGCTCGAACTTGACGATATGAATGACTTCGATGTGGAGTCTCCGGAGATTTATACTCCAATCGAGTCGGCAACGCTGCCATCGCAGGAAACGACTTACGAATTTGCGCTGAATCATCAGCCTAAGATGGAGGCTGCCAATATGAGATTGGAGAAGACCGAGTTCGACGTAAAAGCCTCAAAATCGTCGTGGTATCCGTCGCTGAGCCTCTTTGCTGGCTATTCAAACGGCTATTATAGATATTTCAATCAAGACTACAATCAGCCTTTCGACGAGCAGATCAGCAACAACGGCAGAACGAGTTTCGGAGTGCGGCTGAGCGTGCCGATTTTCAATGCTATGCAGACGAAATATCGCGTTGCTCAGACTAAGTTAAATATTGAAAATCAAGAACTTGCGATAAATACAGCTAAAAAACAGCTGAAGAAGGAGATACAGCAGGCTTACTACAGTGCTCTTGCCGCCGAGCAGAAATACAAGGCCGCAGAGGAGACGTTCCTGTCGTCGCAATTGGCCTACGATTACTCCAAGGAAAGCTTCAATGCCGGTCGCGCCACGTTGCTCGAACTTAACGAGAGCAAGAACCGTCTTTTCAAGTCGGAGAGCGAGATGTTGCAGGCAAAATACGAGTATCTTTACAGATTGGAAGTATTGAAATTTTATAATCAATAATTCAATAGTATTGAAATATTATTTTTTTTGAACACATATGCAGCAAAATGTATTATCTTTGCGTTCGAAAAATGTATCAAATTTAAGACTATGAAAAAACATTTACTATTAGCAGTTGTAGTGCTTCTTGCAACAATAGGAGCATTCGCACAAGTCACAGAGACAGTTACAGTTGTTAAAGAAGCCGAGCAAGGCCGCAAAGAAACGGTGACCTTTATCGAGAGATTCATTCACGACGACCTTTACGACCCGCTCCCAGACCTTTATTATTCTTACCTCAACATGAGAAGCGGTGCTTTCGGACCGGAAGCCAACGTGCCGCTCCGCTCGTCATCGTTCGAATGGGGATTTTACAGCATGGACCAGGTTTATAGCACTAAAAACGCCCGTTTCGGAATAACCACAGGTTTCGGTTTAAGCAACAGCTACAACTATTTCACACACGACGTGGTGTTATGTCAGAATGACGACAAAGAACTGTATTTCCACTCACTGAACGCCTATTCGTCGATTGAAGGCAACGGCCCGGTCAACAACTTCGCTCACCGTACTTTTGTGCGTTATTGGAGCTTGCGAGTCCCGGTGATGTTCCAGCTTCAGTGGACGAGAATCGACGATAACGGCAATACCGTGCCTTTGGTGATTGCAGTAGGTGCCGAACTTGAAGCCCGTTTCGGAATGCGTTCGTTTGCCAGATACGGCGGTGCGAAACATCATATCATCGACGACATGAATCATCAGCCGTTCAGCGCCAACGCTTTGTTCTCGATTCGTGGAAACAACAGCACGTTTTTCCTCAGAATGGGGCTCGACCCTATGTTTAACATCAAAGACGTAGGCGACATTTATCAGATGTCGTTTGGCTTCGGATTCAATATCGATTAAAAATTTTTTCTTCGTGACGAAAAAATGTCTATCTTTGCCTCGTGGTAGAGAACGAACATTTTGAAAATCAGAAGCACGAATGGGATTCTGCACTGCAAGTGACCGGAGGCGATCAGAATGCGGTGCAGGTCAACCCTAAGGCTTTGGAGCGACTGATGGGCAGCCGTCAGAAGCTTCTGCCATTGAAGGAGTATGTCGACGGCATCCTTGCCGGCGACATCACCATTTTAAGTAAAGCCATCACCTTGGTGGAGAGTTCTCTGCCTTCACACCAGAAACTTGCTCAAGAAATCATTGCCGAGTGCATCCCGCATAGCGGAAAGGCGCTAAGGCTTGGTATTACTGGCGTTCCCGGAGCCGGAAAGAGTACTTTCATCGAGGCTCTTGGCGTGGAGCTTTGCAAAAACAACCACCGTCTGGCGGTCCTTGCCATCGACCCGAGTTCGCAGCGTTCGAAGGGCTCTATTTTAGGTGATAAAACCCGCATGGAAGAGCTCTCGCAACAGCGTAACGCCTATATCAGACCATCAGCTTCTGCTGGCACTTTGGGCGGTGTGGCACGTAAGACGAGAGAGGCCATCATCCTTTGCGAGGCCGCTGGTTTCGACACCATCATTGTCGAGACGGTGGGTGTCGGACAGAGTGAGACCGCGGTCTATTCGATGGTCGACTATTTCTTGTTGGTCCTCATTGGAGGCGCGGGCGACGAGCTTCAGGGCATCAAACGAGGCATCATGGAAATGGCCGACGGCATCGTTGTCAACAAAGCCGATGGTGACAACGTCGCCCGCGCCGAGAGAGCCGCCGCAGAGATCCGTAACGCTGTTCACCTGTTCCCGCCTTCTGAATCGGGACAGCCTGTCAACGTGACGACCTGCTCAGCGATGACACACTACAATGTGAACGAGGTCTGGAACATGGTGACGACACATGTCGAAAACATAAGAAAATCGGGCTATCTCGACGAAAAACGCGCCCGCCAGGACGTACAGATGATGCTCGACACAATCGAAAGTACTTTAAAGAGCAACTTCTACGAAAACGAGCTGATTAAGGATATGATTCTCCTAACAGAGAATGATGTCGAAAACAAAAGAATCAGTGCCTACGAGGGAGCAAGAAGATTGCTGGAGCTTTATCACAGAGAGTGATCCTCTGTTAGAAGGGGGTTCCTCGCCGCGGAGCGGCTCGGAATGACACCCGACCCGCGGGCTAAACCATGGCGCGGCATGCGAGAACCTGCTAACCAGAAAGAACTTTCATGCCGCGCCACAGTGTTTTTTAAACTAGTTTGTCATTCCGAGCGAAGCGAGGAAACTCCTATAAACTTGGAACAACAATATTTAACAATAAAAACCAACAATATGGAACAAAACAAGTACTGTATTTACATCATGACAAACAAACACCGCAATGTTTTGTACATCGGTGTCACTGGTGATCTCAAAACAAGAGTTTATCAACACAAAAACCATCTTTTTAAACATTCGTTTACGGATAAATACAATTGCGAATATTGCATATATTTCGAGGAGTTTCATGATGTTAACGATGCTATAAATCGTGAGACGGAGCTGAAAAAATGGAACAGAAAAAAGAAAGAAGAACTGATTAGGAAATTAAACCCTGAATTGAGGGAAATCTTTAACGAGAAAGGATATATCAGAGAGAAGAAGACGACTACAAAGAAGACTATCACAGAGAGTGATCCTCTGTTAGAAGGGGGTTCCTCGCCGCGGAGCGGCTCGGAATGACAGCCGCCCTGCAGGCCATTAAAATATGGCGCGGCATGCGAGAACCTGCTAACCAGAAAGAACTTTCATGCCGCGCCACAGTGTTTTTTAAAACTAGTTTGTCATTCCGAGCGAAGCGAGGAAACTCCTATAAACTTGGAACAGCTACATCTCAGCCAGCTAGCTGTTGAAAAAATGTTGAAAAAATTGTCGGACGTATAATTTTTTGCTTTATCTTTGCCAGTCCATACATTATGGAATTTAAAAATAATTGCATATCATCATGGACGCTAGAATTCAAATGAATCCAAATTCGCTGGTTAGCTATCTGCAAAAGCCGGCGGCAGAGTTTACAAAGCTGGACATCATCCGCTACTGCGAAGAAAATCAAGTAGAGTTTATCAATTTCCATTACTGCGGATGGGACGGCCGTCTCAAAACCCTCAATTTTGTAATCCACAGCTACGAACACCTCGACAGCATCCTCTCGGCTGGCGAACGCGTCGACGGATCGAGTCTGTTCCCCTTCATCGAGGCGGGAAAATCAGACCTTTACGTCATGCCGAAGTTCCGCACAGCCTTCCGTAACCCGTTTACCGAGATACCGACTGTCGACCTGCTATGTTCGTTCTACAACCGCGACGGAGAGCCGTTTGAGAGCTCGCCAGAGTACATCCTCCACAAGGCACATCAGGTGTTTCAGAAAACCACTGGCCTCAAGATGGAGACCATGGGCGAACTCGAATACTACATCATAGCCGACGACGAGGAAACCTACGAAGTGCCCGACCAGAAAGGCTATCACGAGAGCGCTCCGTTCAATAAATTCACCGATTACCGCGTCGAGGCCATGCGTCTCATCGCCCAGGCCGGCGGACTGATCAAATACGGTCACTCGGAGGTGGGTAACTTCACCAAAGACGGCAAGATTTATGAACAAAACGAAATCGAATTTTTGCCTACAAATATCGAAGACGCAGCCGACCAACTCGTTGTGGCTAAATGGATTATGCGTCAACTGGCATATCAGTACGGCGTCACTATCACCTTCGCTCCGAAGATCACCGTGGGCAAGGCCGGAAGCGGTCTGCACGTGCACTGCAAGTTCACTAAGAACGGCAAGTCAGTTATGGTGAAAAACGGCGAGCTCACCGACTATGCCAAGAAAGCCATTGCTGGTTATATGATGGCAGGTACCTCATTACCGGCATTCGGTAATCCTAACCCATTGTCGTTCATGCGTTTAGTACCTCACCAGGAGGCTCCTACCTCGCTCTGCTGGTCGTTCTCAAACCGCAGCGCTTTGGTGCGTGTGCCGCTTGGCTGGATCAGCAACGGAAAAGACATGTTGGCCGATGCCAACCCGATGGAAAAGCCGTCGAATCGCGACTTCAGCGACAAGCAGACGTTCGAGTGGCGTGCCTCCGACGGATGCGCCGACCTCTACCTGCTAATGGCAGCATTGTGTGCAGCGGCTCGTTATGGCATGGAGAGCCCCGATGCACTCAAGGTGGCCGAAAAAACTTACGTCGGTTTAGGCGTGAATATTCATGACGACAAAAACAAGAAAGTCGCCGAGGCTTTGGAGCAGCTTCCTGACTCATGCGTGAAGGCTGCCGACGAGCTCGAGAAAGACAGAGCCATCTACACGGCAAAGGGCGTATTTTCTGATAGTATCATCGATTATCTCATCAAATATCTGAGAAATTTCAACGACGCAAATCTGCGTGCCGAACTCGGAAATGACGAAGAAAAAATCATGAAATTGGTGAGAGAAAACATCCATGTCGGATGAAAAAATTTGCAGGTCTGTTGAAAAAAAATTGAAAAAAACGTGCGCGCGTATCGAAAAAGTGCGTATATTTGCGAGTTAAAATGATAAAAAATAGGTTTAAAAACTGAAAAAAATTAGAAATTCAATTAACAAATTTATTAACAAAATCATTCAATTATGAG
>LUZN01000026.1 GCA_001603665.1 Bacteroidales bacterium Bact_22 | reverse complement strand
GTTAAGCCCCGTCGCGCCGATGATACTGCATTAGCTTGTGGGAAAGTAGGTCGTCGCCACCCCATAAAGGAGCCCTAAGGCTCCTTTTTTTGTTTACCGTTTATTGTTTACCGTTTAAAGAAAAATAAACTTTTAAACGGTAAACAGTAAACTTTTAAACTATTTTCATATCTTTGCATCGTGAAATTTTTAAGGGTCATATTATTATTAATAGGTGTGATAAACTGCCATTTTTTAATGGCTAGCACTACCCTTTTACATGATTCCGATTCTATTCCAGCTGACTCAACTTTAGTTAAATATTTTTTTGAAAAGCTTGATAATCAACAACTTGGAGATGTAAAAGTTTGGGATACCACTACCCTTTCAGCTTCGTTTTACGACCCTACAAACCAACTTTTCGAATACTATCAGGAACTGAGCAACTCGGGACACGCACACAAAAATCTGGAGTTCTCCTTCCCCACTTCAATCGGTTTTAATAACAATCTGGCCGCTTACGACAAATTCATCATCACAAAAGATAAAATACGCTATCCTATTGTATATCAGCCATTTACCGATATTCATTACATGATGGGAAGCAAAAAAGAACAACATTTCGATGTGGTTTTCTGCAGAGAATTCCTACCTAGATTCTTTGTGACACTGAATTTTAACATCGACTTTGTGCCGTCAGTTTACCAGCGTAGCTTTGCGAAAGATCTTTATTTTGTCGGTAATTTCCGCTGGAATACTGAAAATGAACGCTACGGCTTGAATGGCTACTATTTCACAAATAGAATCGAGGTTTACGAAAACGGCGGCATCACTCACGATTCTATCTTCGTCGACCTAATTGAAACCGACAAGACCGTTATCCCAGTAAACCTTATGAGAGCCAGCAATCTGATAAAAGTCTCTGGCTTCGGACTTAATCAGTATTTCGTCATGGGAATGCTGGGACGAATCAGCTATTCGTTTGATTATCAAAGAAATAGATATCTTTATAAAGATACAGACCTGTCATCTGGTTTTTATGACGCATACGACCCTGTTTTGAATCCTGATGAGACTTTCGATAGTCTGACTTTTTATACAATAAAAAATGCAATCAATTGGAATTCATTGAGTTACAAGAAGTTTAACAACGATATTCCATTCTATCTTACTTTTGGTGCCGAGCATAACTACACTCACCATAACGGATATAAGGAAATCGTCACTGGAGAGCAGTTCGGACAGGTCGATTATCAAAATGTAAGGGCAAAGGCCGGAATTATAATCAATCTGTTGAAATCGACAAGAATTACTGGTAAAGGCGAGCTTATCGTAGGCGGATATCAGGCTGGAGATTTCTTGTTAGAAGGTCAATGGAAACAGTTTTTGGGCACATATAAGAAAAACATCGGAGCACTTGTTTTCGACGTAAATCTCTCAAGAAAATCGGCCGATTGGTTCGAGGAAACATACTATTCGAACAATTTCAGATGGAGCAACGATTTCAGTCCAGCGACTTATATGAGGCTTTACGGTGCATACGAAAATCGTTGGTTATCAATAGGTTTGAAGCAAACAACGATTGATCATTACATCTATTTTGGCGAAAATGCCAAGCCGGTTCAATACACTGGTACGCTCAACATCACATCGGCATTTGCCAAGTTCGACATCAAACTGAAGCATTTCGACATTGCAGGTATCGCATCAATACAAGTGGCTGATAATGAGGATGTTATACATCTCCCCTTGTTCTACGGAAAGTTGAAATTAGGTTGGAATGTAAATCTGGTGAAGGGCGTTTCGATGATGCAGCCAGCCATCGTAATCAATTATTTCACAGAGTATTACGCCGACGCTTACATGCCGGCGCTAAGGACGTTTTATCTGCAAAAAGATGTTAAAATAGGAAATTATCCTTATTTGGATTTCTATATTACATTTAAAATCAAGAGGGCAAATATCTTCGTGGGATACACTAATATCTACAGTTTAAGCAAGGATAACAGGTATTTCACCACGCCTCATTACCCAATGAGGGATTCGAAGTTCATTTTCGGCGTAAGATGGCGTCTTTACAAGTAGTTACACCATTCCACGCTGTTTCTTGATACGATCGTATGCGTCGTTAATCTCCTGGAATTTCTTCTCGGCTGCTTTGCGCACATCATCGCCAAGATAGGCAACCTTATCAGGATGGTTCTTTTTGGCCATTTCGCGGTAAGCTTTTTTAACCTCATCATCAGTAGCTGAAGGCTCGATTCCAAGAATGGTATATGCATCGTCTACTTTTTTAACAAACATCGCCTTAACTGATTCATAATCAGAGGTATAGATACCCATATAACGCGATATCGACTCGATGACATCAATCTCGTTTTCATGAACCTGTCCGTCAGCAGAAGCTATTCCAAAAAGGTAATGAAGCAGCTGTAACTTCGACGAATAATTCATGTAACGGCCAATCTGCTGGCTCACCTCATCGATTTGTATATCTTGCTTAAGAATTTCACGTAAAGTGAGGATATATTTTTCGGCCTGTTCTTGTCCGAAATTAGAAAGGAAGAAACGTTTTACGTAGTCGAGCTCCGATTTCTTGACGACACCGTCTGCCTTCATCACAGCAGCTGAAAGCACCAGCAAACTCGCTGAAAAGTCCTGCTGGCGCGGGGTTTTACCCATAAACTGCACATCTTCCTTTGTATAGCTCTTTCCGAATATCGTTCCGAGGGCATATCCGATGATAGCACCAATCGGGCCGCCTCCAATGATAAAGCCTATCCCCGCTCCTATCAGTCCCGGACTGCAACCGCCGTTCGCATTTAATTGATTATCAGTGCGTTGGTTTTTCTTATCAAATAATCTTATTATGATATTGATGACTAAAAATGCCACCAAAACGCCTATAAATTTCATCATTTTTAAAATTTTTACAAAGATACAAATTTTTCTTAAAAAATTCTTGGAAATTTTTCAGAAAAACAGTAATTTTGCGCTTTTCAAAAAAATGGGCATTTTAAGGTGCTAAAAAATTGAAAATCATATAGTAGAACAACAAATAATTATTAGAAAAATGGGAAAAACCAAGTACGTTTATCTTTTCGGCAACCGTACAGCCGAGGGTAACTCAACAATGAAGAATTTGTTGGGCGGTAAAGGTGCAAACTTGGCAGAGATGTGTCTGTTAGGTTTACCGGTTCCAGCAGGTCTCACAATCACAACTGAATGCTGCACAGCGTATTACGCTAACAACTGCCAGCTTCCAAAGGGTTTGATGGATGAGGTTCACGCCGGAATCAAGAATATGGAGAAAATCATGGGCATGAAATACGGCGACGCCAAGAATCCTCTCTTAGTGTCATGCCGTTCTGGCGCGCGCCAGTCAATGCCAGGTATGATGGACACCGTTTTGAACATCGGTCTCTGCTCAAAGACTATCCCTGGTTTGATCGCAAAAACCAACAACGAACGTTTCGTTTACGACTCATATCGCCGTTTGATCATGATGTACGCCGACGTCGTCATGGAGAAGGCTGAAGACAGAGAGCCTGTGAAAGGCAAAGGTATCCGTAAGATTTTGGACGATAAACTCGATGCTTTCAAGGCAAAAAGAGGTTACAAATCGGATACAGAAATCACAGCTGCTGAGCTCAAAGCATTAGCTGAAGATTTCAAGAAGATCATCAAGAAAGAACTCGGAACAGAATTCCCGGATGACGCAGAGATGCAGCTTGAAGGCGGTATCAGAGCCGTGTTCAAGAGCTGGAACGGTAAGAAAGCTGTGTCATACAGAAGAATCGAAGGTATTCCTGAGGATTGGGGAACAGCCGTCAACGTGCAGACCATGGTGTTCGGTAACATGGGTGAAAACTCAGCAACAGGTGTTGCTTTCACACGTGACCCTGCAACAGGCGACAATAAATTCTATGGCGAATGGCTGATTAACGCTCAAGGTGAGGACGTTGTGGCTGGTATCCGCACTCCTAACCCATTGAACAAAGCCACCAAGAACGAGAAAAACAAGAAGATGCCTTCAATGGAAGAGCTTATGCCACAGACATACAAAGAGTTATGCGAAGTGCGCGACACATTGGAGAACTTCTACAAAGACATGCTCGATATCGAGTTCACAATCCAGGATGGTAAGTTATACATGTTGCAGTGCCGCGTTGGTAAACGTACAGGCGTTGCAGCAGTCAACATGGCTCTCGACATGCTTCACGAAGGCAGAATCGACGAGGCCACGGCAGTGATGAGACTCGGTGTCAACCAGATTGACGAGCTCCTCCACCCTATCCTCGACGCTAAAGACGAGAAGAACAAGAGCGTTTTGGCTCACGGTCTTCCAGCAGGTCCTGGCGGTGCGGTCGGTAGAATCGCATTGAGCAGCGAGAAAGCTATGGAATACAGAAACGCAAAGCAGGCTAACATCCTCGTCCGTGAAGAGACCAACCCTGAGGACGTTGAAGGTATGCGCGCTGCTGACGGTATCCTCACACAGCGTGGCGGTATGACCTCACACGCAGCTTTGGTTGCACGTGGCTGGGGTAAATGCTGCATCGTAGGTTGCGAGGCTGTCCATATCAACGAGAAAGAAGGCACTGTGAAAATCGGTGAAAAGACATACAAAGAAGGCGACGTTATCTCACTTAACGGAACAAAAGGTTATGTGTACGACGGTTCAGTTAAGACCATCGACGCTACAGAAAACAAGCGTTTCCAGGAGTTCATGAAGCTCGTCGACAAATATCGCAAGATGGGTGTCCGCACCAACGCTGATAACCCAGACGACGCACAGCGTGCTGTCAGCTTCGGCGCTGAAGGTATCGGCTTGTTCCGTATCGAGCACATGTTCTACGGCAAGAACAGCGAGAAACCTCTTGCAAAACTCCGTAAGATGATCCTCGCTGACACGACAGAAGCACGTAAAGTCGCTTTGGCAGAACTCGAGCCATACATCCTCGAGTCGGTGAAGGCCACAATGAAGGTTTTGGACGGCAAACCTGTCACCTTCCGTTTGATGGACCCACCATTACACGAGTTCGTGCCTCATACACTCGACAAACAGAAAGCAGTTGCTGCAGATCCTGAGTACAGCATCACTCTCAAGAAGCTCCAGAAACGTATCGAAGAGCTCAAGGAAGTCAACCCTATGATGGGTCTCCGCGGCGTTCGTCTCGGTATCGTTTATCCAGAGATTTCAGAGACACAGTTCCGTGCTTTGTTTGAAGCAACAGCACAGTTGATGAAGGAGAAGAAACATCCTCATCTCGAGATCATGGTTCCTCTCACAATCAACGTGAAAGAGCTTGAAAACCAGAAAGCTATCGCAGAGCGCGTCAAGGCTGAGATGGAAAAGAAATACAAAGTCAACATTGAGTACATGTACGGCACAATGATTGAGATTCCACGCGCAACATTAGTGGCTGACAAGATCGCTGAAGTTGCACAGTTCTTCTCATTCGGTACCAACGACTTGACTCAGATGACATTCGGTTTCTCACGCGACGACGTCAACTCGATCGTTCACGCTTATATCGACCAGAAGATCATCCCGGCCGATCCATTCAACACATTGGATCAGGAAGGCGTTGGCCAGCTGGTGAAGTTGGGTGTTGAACGCGGACGTTCGACCAGAAACAACCTGAAGTGCGGCGTTTGCGGCGAGCACGGTGGTGACCCGGCATCAGTAGAGTTCTTCTACAGCTGCGGTTTGAACTACGTTTCATGCTCACCATTCCGCGTGCCGGTTGCAAGACTGGCTGCGGCACAGGCGGCAATTAAAGCTTCAAGAAAGTAATCGAATGATTATCAACAAAAAATGGGGTGTCGACAGGCATCCCATTTTTTATTTCATTTAATCAAATTTATGTTTCCATCTCCTATGACTCCACAGCCAATAATACGGATGGTTCTTAATCGTTTGTTCCAGTAATTCCACGTATTTCTGCATGATAGCACCTTCGGGGAGGGTGTTGGGATGTTCGCAGATTTCATGGACATCGATGCGATATTTTCCGATGCGTTCCTTGATTACTTCGTAATACAAAACTGGTAAGTCGTATTTGCGAGCGAAGCCTTCAGCGCCGCGGATGAAACCAGTGCGACGATGCAGAAAATCGGTGACATAGCAGCGCTCAGGGTTGCTCGGATTCTGATCTGAAAGAATCATGTAAGCAGCCGGAATGTGGTTCTCCTCGTGATATGCCATCACCTCCCTGACGTTATCGTGGAAAACGACTTGATCGCCGTAACGCGTTCTGGCTCTGTTGATTAGCTTCTCGAAAACCTTATTCGTATTATGCGCCCCCACTCCTATTCCGTGGTGTTTAAACTGCATATCGACACTCAACACCATCCATTCCCAATTGTTGTGATGACTCGACATCAAAACGACGCTCTTTCCTTGATCGAAATACTTATTCACAACTTCAGGATTTGAGCAATGATAACGTCTTAAAACGTTTTTGCGACTCATAGTCAACATCTTAAGCATCTCAGCAGCAAGTTGCGCAAAATGAAGATAATAACGCTGACGAGCTTTCCATACCTGACATTTGCTCCATTCAGGAAAAGATTTTGAGAAATTATCATCAATAATTTTTCTTCTATACCTTATTATAAATGCCATTATCAGGTAAAAAGGCAGGCAAATCAGGTAAAGAAGCGCCAGAGGTAAAATAGAAAGAGGATATAATATGAAATAGAATAAAAAATAAGTCATCTCAAAATTTTTGCGCCGTAAAATTACACATTTTTTTTCAAAATTGTTGTTTTATTCAATTTTTATTTAGAACTTTGCATTTCTATTTAGGAATTTATCATTAATAAAAAAGATATGGCAAAAAACATCAACGAATTGAAAGAGGCTTTGACCTCTTACGGCATCAAGGATGTCAAGGAAATTTACTATAATCCTTCATACGAGCAGTTGTTCAAGGACGAGATGAATCCAGCTCTGACAGGCTACGACAAGGGCGTTTTGACCGAGCTCGGCGCTGTCAACGTAATGACTGGCGTTTACACCGGCCGTTCGCCTAAGGACAAATACATCGTCATGGACAAGAACTCGAAGGACACTGTGTGGTGGAACTCTCCGGTTTATCCAAACGATAACCACGAGATGAGTGAGAAAGTTTGGGAAGAGGTGAAAACACTGGCAAAGAAACAACTTTCGGGCAAGAATCTTTACGTCGTCGACGCTTTCTGCGGCGCTAACAAAGACACCCGCATGGCTGTGCGTTTCATCATGGAAGTCGCTTGGCAGGCACACTTCGTGCTCAACATGTTCATCAAGCCGACTGAGGAAGAACTCAAAGAGTTCAAGCCGAACTTCACAGTTTACACTGCAAGTAAGGCTAAAGTCAACAATTTCAAAGAGTTAGGTCTTAACAGCGACACCTGCGTAGCATTTAACGTTTCATCACGCGAGCAGGTTATTTTGAACACATGGTACGGCGGCGAGATGAAGAAAGGTATGTTCTCGATGATGAACTACTACCTGCCGCTGCAAGGCATCGCGGCTATGCACTGCTCAGCAAACACTGACATGAAGGGCGAGAACACCGCTATCTTCTTCGGTCTGTCAGGCACAGGAAAGACCACCCTTTCGACCGACCCGAAACGTCTGCTTATCGGCGACGACGAGCACGGCTGGGACGACGAGGGCGTGTTTAACTTCGAAGGCGGTTGCTATGCAAAGGTCATCAACCTCGACAAGGAGAGCGAGCCGGATATCTACAACGCCATCAAGCGCAACGCTTTGCTTGAAAACGTTACTGTTGACGCAAAAGGCAAGATCGATTTCAAAGACAAAAGCGTGACCGAGAACACACGTGTCTCCTATCCTATCGAGCACATCGAGAAGATCGTGAAGAATGTGCGTCCGATTTCAGCCGGTCCTGCAGCAAAGAACGTGATTTTCCTTTCAGCAGATGCTTTCGGAGTATTGCCTCCAGTCTCGATTTTGACTCCAGACCAGTGCAAATACTACTTCTTGAGCGGTTTCACTGCAAAACTCGCTGGTACAGAACGCGGCATCACCGAGCCTACTCCAACATTCAGCGCATGCTTCGGACAGGCATTCCTCGAGCTGCATCCAACAAAATATGCTGAGGAACTCGTGAAACGCATGGAGAAGAGCCACGCCAAGGCTTACTTAGTAAACACTGGCTGGAACGGCACCGGCAAGCGTATCTCGATCAAGGATACACGTGGTATCATCGACGCTATCCTCGACGGCTCAATCGAGAAGGCTCCAACCAAGAAGATCCCGTATTTCGACTTCGAGGTTCCTACAGCATTACCAGGCGTTGATCCTAAGATTCTCGACCCACGCGACACTTACGCAAATGTTGAGGATTGGAACAAGAAGGCTGAAGACCTCTCCGGCAGATTTATCAAGAACTTCGCTAAGTTCACGACAAATGAGGCTGGTAAGGCATTGGTGAAAGCCGGTCCACAACTGTAAACGAATTACCAACAATTAACAATAACTAGTAATATGAAAAAGTTTTTAATGTTAGCGGTGGCAGTGCTTTTCGCAATGACCATCAGCGCTCAGACCTATTATGTGTCGAAAGATACAGGTAGCAACCGTGGTGACGGCAGTAAGGAGAAGCCGTACAAGAACTTACAGAAAGCCATCGACATGGTTCCTGAAGGCGCAACGATCTACGTTGCACAGGGCAACTATTTCGGAATGCTTGATGCAGGCAACATCAACATCAACAAGTGCGTGAAGATTTACGGCGGTTACAACACCGACTTCACCCAGCGCGACATTTTGAAGTACAGAACTCTGGTTCAGCCTACGGCAGAGTCGAACGGCACGGCTAAAGGTAATGGAACCATGATCATCACCTGCAATAACCCGAGTGGCGAGATGGTCATCGACGGTCTCCTGTTCGACCGCGGCAACAGTATTTCTTACAACGTCCGTGGCGAAGGCAAACCTGAAGGTGTCGAATCACCTATGATGAATCCTATCGGCGTTGGCGGTATCGGCGGTCCTAACCTCGACCAGCAGAGCGTTCTGACTACTGAGACAAGAGAGATCCAGCTGCAGAATCCTAACTGCAAGACCATGATAATCCGCAACTGCGCTTTCGTTAACGCTCCTAACTACGGCGTTGGCGGACAGTTCCACTGCGACCTCACCATCGACAACTGCATCTTCATCAACTGCAGAATGATTGCTTGCGACGTATGGGGCGGTGACGGCCAGAAGTACATGACAGTGCACTTCACCAACAACACCGTGCTCTTCGCATGGTCACGTCTGAGAGACTTCGACGACATGGGCTATGGCTTCCGTTACAACAACGGCACTCACAGCTATGTCGACCACTGCATCATCGGATGCTGCATCTATGCAGGTCTCGACCGTGCCCGTGTTGATTATAAGGACAAGGAAGCTCAGAAGGTTGCAACAACCACAAACAACATGTTCTTCTGCAACAGACGTGCTGACGCAGCCCTCGCCGGCGGCGGTAAGTTCTTGATGATCAACGTGGATCAGTTTGAGGATGCTGAGCCATTGACAGAGATTGACGGCTGCGTCAGCCTCAAGGACCCGAAGGTATTCAACGGCAAGCTCAACGAGGCATATCTGAAAGGATTCATCAACGCTACATACAGCGAAACAGCCAACTATGACCCGAATTCAGCCAACAACCAGTTCCGTGCAGCTCTTGGCTTGAACAAGCAAGGCACCATCAACTCAAAGGTGTCGATGTTCGCCAACCGTTATCCTTTCGAGGATGCTCTGAAACTGTTCGGTGCTGTTAAGGGTTACGGCGCACAGCTTCCGAAATAATTGACAATTGACAATTGATAATTGACAATTATCTGATAAAAAAACGACCGGGGATTTTCCTCGGTCGTTTTAGTTTGTGAAACCTTCTGTTGATTAGTTCAGCATCACCGGCATGAGAAGCATCAGGATGTCCTCGTCGGCGTTCTGGTTGTCGACTGGTGTGATGATTCCTGCACGGTTTGGTGCCGACATCTCAAGCTGAATCTCAGTCTGGCTAAGGTTTGCGAGCATCTCCTGGAAGAACTTCGAGCTGAAGCCGATTTCCATGTCTTCGCCTGAATAGTTGCAGGTGAGGCGTTCCTTAGCTTCGTTCGAGTAGTCGAGGTCTTCGGCTGTGAGCACGAGTTCCTGACCTGTGATCTTGAAACGAATCTGGTGTGTTGCCTTGCTTGAGAAGATTGCCACACGCTTGATAGCTGCGTTAAGTAACTGACGGTCAACGACAAGCTTGTTAGGATTTGTTGTCGGGATGACTGCTTCGTAGTTAGGATAACGGCCTTCGATGAGGCGGCAAATCAACTTATACTCGCCGAATGTGAACGAGGCGTTGGTGTTGTTGAACTCAACATGCACTGGCTCATCTGCTCGGCCAGCGAGAATGTTCTTCAGCTGGTTGATAGGCTTCTTAGGCACGATGAACGATGCAGCCGCGTCGGACTTGACATCCATTCTTCTGTAGCGCACGAGCTTGTGGGCGTCGGTGGCCACAAAGGTGAGGCATGTGTCGCTCATTGCCATGAACACGCCGGTCATGATTGGACGGATCTCGTCGCTGCCTGTCGCGAAGATTGTCTTCTCGAAGCCGCAAGCGAGCACGTCGGCTGGAATATCCCACACTGAAGGCTCAGTAATAACTGGCACTTGCGGGAATTCGTCGCTCTTATGACCGACCATCTTATAACGTCCCTCGCCTGTCGTGATTTCGATAGCGAGAGTTGCTTCGTCGATATTAAATGACACTGGAATGTCAGGGAAATTCTTCATCACGTCGATAAGCAGACGTGCCGGAATGGTGACCTGACCCTTGCCTTCAACCATATCAGGTTTAATGGAGACAGTCATCGTCGTCTCAAGGTCAGATGCCGTGATTTTCAGTTCGTCGTCGTTGATATCGAAGAGAAAATCATCCAAAATCGGCAATGTGTTGCTTGAATTGATAACACCACTGAGTGCCTGGATTGCTTTTAAAAGCTTTAAACTCGAAAGAATAAACTTCATAACTCCTAGTATTTTTTCAAACTGCTAAATTACAACTTTTTCTTGAATTACAGCCAATTTTTTAAAAATTTTTTATTTTTTGATAAAAACAGCCGCCGTCCACTCGTTTTTCTTGATGTGATTCAAGTAGCTTAAGCCCAGTCGCTCCGCCTCTTTTCTAATCATCTGTAAATCAGCCTCGTAAAAGCCGCTAAAGAAGATTTTGCCGCCATTTTTCAGACATTTCACATATTCATGCATGTCGCGCAATAAAATATTGCGGTTGATATTTGCAATAATAATATCAAACTGCCTGTTATTCAATGAGTTAGCATCACCAAGTTCAACAATGATATCGTTTTCACCGTTTAGTTTCACGTTGTCAAGAGCATTGCGGTAAGCCCATTCGTCGTTGTCGATGGCGACAGTCTTAGCCGAACCAAGTTTCTTTGCTAGAATAGCCAAAACGCCGGTTCCCGAGCCCATATCCAAGACGTCTTTGCCTTTGAAATTCTCGGTGAGCATTAGCTTGATGATCTGTGCCGTTGTCTCGTGATGCGCGGTGCCGAACGACATCTTCGGCTCGATGCAGAGGTCGTATTTATAGCTGCTGTCGGCTTCGTGGAAAGGCGCACGGATGCGGCAGGTGTTGTCGATCACCACCGGCTCGTACGATGACTCCCATGTGGCATTCCAGTCCTGATCGGGAATAATTTCCTTCTTAACTATTTGAACATCAGCGAGTTGCTCTATAGAAAGAAGACCATCAAGGGCTTCTTTGTTGAATGCGTTTTCTGCACAATAGGCGGTGAAGCCGTTATCTTCATCCATAAAGCTGTCGAAGCCGATGTTGCCGAGCAGCTCGGTGAACATATCTTTCAGAGCTTCGTTATGAGGATTCGAAAAAGTGTAAGCTATATAATTCATTGTCAGTTACTTAGAAGCCTGTTCGCAGATACTCACAAAATCTTCGGCCTTAAGCGATGCGCCGCCGATCAAGCCACCGTCAACGTCAGGCTGGGCAAAGAGTTCCGATGCATTCTTGGCATTGCAGCTGCCGCCGTAGAGGATATGGATCTGGCTTGCGATATCGTCGCCGTATTTCTCTTTCACGAGTTTACGAATGAAAGCGTGCACTTCCTGAGCCTGCGCCGGGGTTGCGGTCTTGCCTGTTCCGATAGCCCACACCGGTTCGTAGGCGATGATAACATTCTCAATATCAGCGATGTCGAGATGGAACAGCCCCTCCTCCACTTGCTTGCTGATTACGTCGAAATGCTTATTGGCTTCGCGCTCCTCAAGGACCTCGCCCACGCAGAAAATCGGGACGATTTCATATTTCAGAGCCAGGTCGACCTTTGCAGCAAGAGTCTTGTTATCCTCACCGAAATATTTTCTACGTTCGCTGTGACCTATGATGCAGCAATTCACGCCTATCGAGTCGAGCATCCTGGCCGACACCTCGCCGGTGTAAGCTCCTGATTCCCAAGCGGCTACATTCTGTGCGCCCACTTCAAAGAGCTCATGCTCCGAGGCCTCGTCGGTAGCGAGTTCGAGGTACGGAAACGGAGGGCAGATTATCACTTCGCACGAAGGTTGTTTGTCTTCGAGGAGGTTTTCGAGGTCTTCAATAAGGGTTTGAGCTTCCTCGAAATCGAGGTTCATTTTCCAGTTGCCGGCAACGATTTTATTTCTTTTCATGATATAAGGATTTTAATTATTATCTTTAAAATGCAAAGATAGTAAAAATTTTTCTTGACACTTTTTTCTTGACAAAAAAGTATCCAAAAAGTCAAGCGCCAGCCAAGCTCTAACCGCCGTCTGGCGCGGCCCGTGAAGTAAACCCCATGGGAGCAAAGCCCTAGAGGCTGTCCCTATTATTCTATAGTAACCTCATATAGACGGCTATTGCGGGTATTGTCGTTTTTGTATAAGAAATACGCTTTGCCGTTGTAAATCCTGAGGTTTTCGATGAATGCGAAGCCACCGATGACGAAGGTTTTATCGGTAGTGCCGGTCTCGATGTTGATTCGTTTGATGGTCGTGACGCCGTTGTCGACAAAAATGGTGTAAAACTTGCCGGTTGCATCATCCATAATCACTTTTTTGCCCCATTTTTTGATCAGTTTCATCTTTCCGCTCCAATGCATATATTTGTGCAAAGTAAGAGGATACTCATGAATTACTTCACCTAAGTTATTGTAAACGAATATTTTATCTTCATCAAAAGCAAAAAGATAAAGTTTGTTATCGTAAGCGAAAATCGGGTCGTAGGTAGGCTTAAGAAACATATTGCCACTTCGTTCCGGAAGTCCCCATTTATTCTTAAGAGAAAAATAGATAAAATCACGCCCCTCTACGTTCACGCAATGATGAAACTCATGAGGCTGTTGGTCGCCATCAATCTCGTAATAATAGTAGTAAATCTCCTGGTTGAAGTAGAAATACTTACCGACCACAAGAACGCTGTCAGTTACGCATGCAATATTTCCGAACACCGAAATAAACTCAGCTAGCGGATAATTATACAGCAGTTCCATATCAAAAACCTTGTCTCTCAACGTCTTATGTCCGATTTGCCAAACATCGTTATCGGAAACGATATGCATCTCGCCGTATACATCCTTGAAAATATTGTAATAATCGGGACTTATCTTAAATTCAGTAAGTGTGTCGCAGGCAAAGTTAAGGTGCAGAACAGCGTTGTTGCGGCGGCGTTGTGCAAGAAGATAGATGCCTTTCTCGTTGATTTCGAAATCCTTAACGGTGACAACCTTATTGTCGTAAGCCACATGCGGCAGGTTTTCAACAAACTCGACCTCAGGCAGCTGCAGACGGGTCGGTGTCATCTTCAGCACGATTTTCTTGTTAATATCAAGACTATCAATAACATACGTAATATTCTCGAACGAAAGGTGGCTGGCGTAAATAGTATCGCCCGGAAGTGAATGTTTCAGTGCAAATTGTCCGTCTTTATTGGTAACGGCGAGTATTGTGGAGTCGATGGTATAAATACCCACATCGCGAATCGGCTTGTTGCGGTTGTCGAGACAAACGCCGTTGATGACAGTGTTTTGAGCAGTAGTGCAAAGTGACCATAGCAGTAATATTACTAATAAGAAATAATGTAGTATCTGCCTGATTTTCATAGGATTAAGTTTTAATTAAGTTTTGTCTTTTCGATGTAGGAAACCTCAATATTTCCTGAGTCTTTCTTCCTTTTCAGAGAATAGAGATTACCTTTATATATTATCATTTTATGGCTCAAATATTGATTAGCGTTGGCGCGAGGTATGGTTTTGCCCGTTTTCACGTCGATTTCGTTCAAAGTTGCTCCAAATATGGTGTAAAACTTACCCCATGCGCGGTCCTGATAGATGATGTGCCGCCAGAAAGTCTCCTTGTCGGGATAGGTGATATCGCAGCTATGCAGCAGGTTCAAAGCCTCGTCATACGTGCCGATCTTACGGTTTTGATGGTCGAAATAAAATAAGGTGTCGTGCGAGTGTCCGAGATAAGCCTGCTCTGGCCGCATCCACACATTTCGAAGAAACGATTCCCAGTCATCGTCGCTCGGACCGAACCATAATCCGCCGGAGCGTGATGAATGAGCCACATGCCACTGCACTTCCTGCGGAATCTCGCTTAAACGTTGAAGGTCGTTGTTGCAAAAGACAGGCTCACGCTCCTTTTTTTGTGGGCTAATCCTATAAAAATCAAGCAGATAGCCACGAGCACGAATGTCGCAGAAATAAACGTATTGGTCGGTCATGAAGAGACATCGACCCAGCACTTCGCGATAATGCTTCTTCTCTACCGGAAAGGCATAATAATATTTATTCTCGATCTCAACTATTTGATACAGAGTATCTTGCGCCACGATCTGGATGTTATCAGCGATATCAAATTCCAAGCTCGTCGGTTTCATTTTTTCAGGAATGGAGATGGTGTCGAGCGGCTCGAATACCATATTGGTCACCAGAATTCGAAAATTTTTAAACGAGTTGCTTCGTCTCTGAAGGATAAAAAACTTATCGTCGGCGATCTCGAAATCGACCATCACATATTTGTAGTCGCGGTATGCTTTGATCTTTTCGGCTGTGACAATAGCCTGTTCGAGCAAAATATTCTTCACACAGGTATCCTGCTGCGCGGACATGGCTAAACCGCACAGCAGGAATACTATGAGAGAGAATTTACTTTTCATTCTGCAAAAATAATTGCAAGACACATTCTTGTCAATTCCTAAAACCCTAAAAGGTTGGGGAAAATCCCTATTATTTCGCCGCTTGAAATATCTCCCAATAGCTATAACACTTGCTCTTGGCGTCGTAGTTCAGCACAAAACCGTCTTTGTCGACAAGAATTGGGATCGGAAATCCGTTGAACTTTTTGTAGTCTTTCAGGATTTTCTTCATGGTTTTGTTAGCATTCATTTTACCAAATAGAGCTGACAAATTTGAGCTGATAATCAGCCTATTATCTGCTTTCAAATCGGCGACAGCCTCTTCTTTTCCATAATAAATGATGACAATGCCGACATTGTTTTTTTCAAGACCTTCAAGATAAGGCTTGATGTCTCTTTCGAGCATATTTTTGCTCGCTCCACAGCTTTCACTCCAGATGAAAATCAACGTTTTGTCGTGATTTTCAATAACTTCATGAATCTTAGCCTTCTCTTCTTTTAAAATTCCATTCTGTCCGGAGCACGAAAAACACATAATAGTGATTAAAAGTGATAATAAAATATTATTCATCAGATTAAGTATTTGATTTGCAAATATAATAAAAACATTTATTCCTCCAAATCTTTCAAAATTCCTTCCAAAACCAGTTCAACATCGGGTCTAACAGCAATTTTGTCTATAACATAATATAGGCCGACGACAATTATATCAATATAAAGGCAAAATGCAAATTTTGACACACCTTCTATTGATGCCTTTGTCGCGATTAGGACTATTACTCCAACGAGTATCAAAAACATACAGAAGAATATCATTAAAAGCCGTCTTGTTCTCCTATAAACTTTCATCATTTTGTGGATTCGTTTCGAATTCTCAGCCACATTCAACGATTCAAGATTCCACCTTCTGGTTTTCAGATAGATATAGAGATTCAATGAAATAACACCCAAGCACCAAGGTAAAAAATACGGAGATAACCACAAATAAATAAAAGGTGTCAGTACAGCCACAACTATCATTCTGATGATCAGTTTACGCTGCATTTCCGAAATGTGTTTCTTAGTGGCTTCGCTAATATGCTTATCGCTTACGATGCTTTCCTTTTCCAGCTTCTCGTTTAAGGTGGCAAGCTGCGCCCTCATTTCGTCTAATTCGTTGTTTTCCATAGCTTTGCGTTTTTAGTCGTTCGACATTTTCTTCAGTTGTTCCTTGATTCTGACCAGTTTTACGGAGACGTTTTTGGTGGAGATGCCTATGATTTCACCGATTTCCTCGTAGCTCATGTTCTCCAGCCAAAGCAGGATGATTGCCCTATCGAGCATTCCAAGTTTGTTGATGCGGCGGTAAAGCATCTGTACTTGCCGAGTGTCGTCGTCGGTGTCGGTAAACAGGTTGATGTCCATTGTCAGCGGCAACGTATCCACGCGGCGTTTCTTTTTCCGTTCGAATGTGAGGCAGGTGTTCAGGCTGACGCGCCAGATCCACGTCTTCACGTCGCATTTGCCCTGAAAGCCGTCGAATCCGCGCCACAGGTTGATGAGTGTTTCCTGAAACAGGTCGTTCACCTCGTCCTGATCCTTCGAAAAAAGGTAGCACACGGTAAAAATGGCGGCTTTGTTAGCCTTCACGATTCGGTTAAACTCTAATTCTTTCTCCTTCATGGTCTAAAACCTTTTGCACATTAGACGCAATAGTGATGGAAAAACTACAATAAATGATTAATTTTTTGCAAAGATAAGAAAAAAAACAATTAGAACTTAATTTCAATTCCGATATTCCTGATTTCGCTGCTTGTCACACCTGGTTTATATTCAGGCAGAAGGTTTGTGAACACTCTTATGCCGTGGAAGATGCCCAGCATGTTGGTGTTGAAGCTTATACCGACCTCAAGTTTCCATGGATTGAATGTGTTTTTTATGTTTTCTCCATCCCAATTGGTTAATCCTAACAAATTGGTGGCGTCTTTGCTGGTGCGAAGCTCTTCTCCGATAAGACGACCGCAGAAAATGTCAAACGAAAAACTATCGGTATGTCGTTTGCCAAGATAATAGTTAAAAACAACAGGAATACCGATATAATAGGATTTTAATCGATTGCGCTTGAAATCTTCCTGACCGTCAACAACAACAAGAGCGTCATCTTCGTATTTCACCTGATGGCATAATGATTTACGGTTTGCGTTTAATAAGATTCCGGTACTTAAACTCCAACGGCAGCTGAGTTGAAAATCAGTGCTTGCCCCTACGTTAATTGACAGTGTACCATCTTCCAGCAACGGACTATTAGCATCTGGTGGATTTGTGCCCCAGCGATAGCCGAAAGATGCCCAAACATTGAAATTATGTTGCCAAATTTTTCTACGATTTGTTGTGACAATCTCTCCATCGACCTCCTTGTTTTTAATCACTCTCGAATCTTTTTTCTGATAATGCCAGCCTGGAGTTTCATCATATTCGTCCAATATGATTTCCCCATTTAAATTATTGGTAACAATTTGAAAATCAGATGTATTATAAGTTGTCACATAAGAATATCCATCTCCTGAAATAGTATCTATTGTACATTTGGCGTTGTCCCAAATTTCTATGTTTGACAAGCAGTCTTGGTTTGGAATTTGATAATTTCTGATATACAAATTGGCATAACGTGCTACAAATATGCTTTTCTGACGACAATTGGTCTGCTCTGGTTGGGGAGCGATTATTTTGTCAGCTTCAACAGTTGCTCTGTTCATCAGATATATCATGTCAAACGTCATCGGACCTTCTATCTCAACCATTGTGCCTTGTGGCATCTTGGTATTTTCAAGAATCGTCAATGTACGGTCTTTGAGATTGCACAGCTGGACGTTGTAGGCTAAAGCTACGAAATCCTCAGTGGTGACTATCGCTATACGATAGGTGCTGTCGGTGTCGGCATGTATCAGGCGGACGTCCCATCCAGGGTCGATATACAACTGGTTGATACTCTGGTTGATGTATTGCTCGATGGCGACTTCTTCCTGAGCAAAGCCTGTCAGTGCGGCTAAAACTATTGCTATTGTTAAGATGATGTGTTTCATTGTTTTACGTTTTAATTGAGTTTAACTTGCCATGCCAATGCCCCGTCCTTCATGTTAGGGTCTTGCGGCTGACCGAAAAGCGTCTTCTCGGGTTGAACGTTGACAGCCTGGTATTGAAAATTATCGGGTTCCTTCTGACATTCATAGCACACCAGGTTGAGGCTCCGGATGACTCTCCGATGGGGTTGCTGAACGTCTGAAGACTTTTCATTTTCAGAAATTATAGTATTTGTTTCAATAACCATTGAATCTGATGGTTGTACTGGAATAATTTCAGCAATAACAGGTTGTTCCTCAACTGTTTCAACGACTTCCGCCTTACCATTTTTCTTTTTAATCTGTGTTTTTTGAACAACCGTTGTGTTTTCAGCTAATAGTTCTTTGTGAACGACAGCTTCTTCAATAATAGTATTTTCATTTTCAATCTTGACGGAATCGATAATATAATCAACAGTTTCCGGCACTTCCGCAAGAATATCATTATGCAAAGTATTTTCGTTCCCATTCGGTTTCAGCAGCAATATAAGCAGTAATATAGCCGCTGCAGCACCCATCGCCCACCATATTGGGACGAGTTTTGCGCGTTTGCGAGGAATCACCACCGGTTTTTCCTCTTCGGCAAGACGGTCAATTAAGTCGCCGAGTTGTTTTTGCCGACGGACGTTCTTTCCATGTTCTTCCAAGCTGTCGAGCAGTTGGCGTAATTCTTCGTTCATTTCATTTTCAGGTGTCATGATATTTCCTCCTTATATTGTTTTATGGCTTCACGCAACGCTTTGTAGGCGCGCGAAAGTGTTGCATACACATGGGTGCTGCTCATGCCGGTCGCTTCCCCGATTTCCTCAATGCTGAGACCATTCTCGTATTTCATCAAGATAGTATCGCGCTGGCGTTTGGGCAGTTTGTCAACGAGTTTTCTGGCGAGCTGATAACGTTCTTCCGAGTCATCAGACGGCATTTCAGTCAGCATCAGGTTTTCCGCATCGACAGGCACGCTAGGATGTTGTTTTCTCAGAATGTCGATACTGCGTCGCTTGACGACGGTCGGTGCCAGTTTTCCCAAATCTTGACTGTTTATCGACGAACGTTGTTCCCACAATGTGATTACGGCTTCTTGCACGGCATCCGCTGCGCTGTCGGGATCACCGATTATATGCTCGGCGATACGCTGCAACCTCGGTTGCAGTCGCAAAATGTCACGTTTGAAGTCCTCTGTCGTCATCTCGCATTCATTCGTTCGTTTATATTAATATCGCAGAATATTATGAAATCTTACACTCGTGAGAAGAAAAAACAAAAAACTTTTCAAAATTAGCTGCAAATATCAAAATTGGGTTTTTGCATAAAGTTTTATTTGCAGGGTAAAATCTGTTGAACTTACATAGACGAGTAGGATTATTGCCGGCTCGTTTTGTATTTGAACCGTCGTTGCAAATCTACACAATTATTGCGAAGAAACATAATTCATTGTCAATCATTATTTTACATTGGAAATTACAATATGTGATAACATAGAGTGGATCATCCTCTTGGGGCTCAAATAGAATAAAAGAATTATGGATGCGATTTTTGAGGGAATGTAAAGATTATTTTATCCTTACACGCGGATCCAAAATTCCGTAAATTATATCAACTACAATGTTGATAATGATGAGCATCACTCCGATGAGCAATACTGCGCCCATGACGACGGGGAAGTCGAATTTGTCGAGCGCATCGACGATGACCACGCCGATTCCTTTCCAGTCGAAGACGTATTCCACGAAGACGGCACCCGCGAGGAGGCTTGCAAACCATCCGGAAACTGCAGTAACCACCGGCGTTATAGCGTTTCGGAGAGCATGAACGCCGATGACACGCCACTTCTTCAGACCTTTGGCTTTCGCAGTGCGGATGTAATCCATTGACATCACCTCGAGCAAGGTGGTTCTGGTTAATTCTGTAATAACCGCCAAAGGTCGCAAACCAAGTGTCAATGCCGGTAATATAAGGTTTTTCAAGTCAAGATAGGCTCCATCGCCGTAATCGTCAACAGAGAAAAGGCTTCCGGTCATGCTGAGACCAGTATATGCCTCCAAAACGAAGCCGAAAAGCCACGCGATGAGTATTGCGGCGAAAAACGACGGTAGCGACATCCCTATCGTGGTGATAAACAGGGTAAAACGGTTCAGGAAATCGCTGTTCACAATAGCAGTGAGCACCCCAAGCAGCACTCCTATCACGAAGGCGAAGAGTATCGACACAAAAGCGAGTATCAGAGTGTTAGGAAAAGCCTCGGAAAGTATTGTTCCCACTGGCCTTTTGCTCTGATATGAATAGCGCAGATACGGTGTCTTGAAGATGATTTTCGTCTTACCTACAGTCGCAATTCTCCCATAAGGCTCGTATTTCGTCAGATCTTTGTTTTCGTTGTAAAACGAGATAAATGAGAGGTCGTTGAGATAGTCAACATATTGTTTCCCAATGCTTTGGTCGAGACCGAGCTCGTGACGGATGGCCTGCACGTCCTGTTCGTCGGCACGCTGACCGAGCATCATTCGAACCGGGTCGCCTGGAACGATTGTGAAAAGGAAAAACACCAGCGTCGCCACGCCCCAGAGGACGAGGATGCCGTAGAGTATTTTTCTCACAATGTACGCAAACATATTATTTCACTAGCGGAAAGTCAATCTTCGACCATTTTTTCTTGATGACTCCCTCGTCGAACAGCATCAGTCCGGGATTCGAGCGCACCATGGTCTTCAGCTCAAGCTCATCGCCATAATAAACATCGTTGAAAACAAGGTATTCTTCGTTCAGTTTTTCGACATATTCAGGCGTTGCGGCTGTCAGCCAAATATAGTCAAATCCTTGATTATAAGCCACTTCCGTCATCTTTATGCAGTTCTCGAAGTCGCGTTCGGTCATCTCTTCGGGATACGGTGCCACGAAGACGTAAAGATTCTCCGAATCGTACAGAATATGAGTCATGTCCTCGCCTTCCGCGTCGAGAATGGCGAATCCGAGGGTGTTGGAGCCGCCTTCAGAACGTTGCGACACGAATGTCCACTGGCTCATCCAGACGCTGTCGTTCCAAGGGTAGTTTGGCGACTCAAACTCTTGAGTCTCACCTGTTTCGTTGTTCTCGTATGTCACAAAGATCCTGCCTGCGTCGTAGCCGTTCGGGGTCAGCTTTGTGCCGACTTTCCAATCGGTGAAGTCAACGACCGGCAAATGGCTGATGTTATAGATTTCAAATCCGACAAACAATCCCATAAAGATAATGGCTAAAATCCATTGCCCACCAAGCGTTAAACAATTGTTTTTCAGCGACTTATTGTTAATCACAACAGGCAGCAGCACTGCGTCGATGACTATGTTTTTCCAGAAAGTCTGCCAGTTGGTGAGTTTTATCGCCGTGCCGAAGCATCCGCAGTCGGGAACGAGGTCATACATGGCATCGAAGAACGTGGTGGCGGTGAAAAACAGCATGAGGAGGGTCGCGCCGAGCGTAGCGAGGCGCGACAATACGTTGGTTATCAAACAGATACTAACTATAAACTCCGCCAAAATCATAATTATCGCCAGCAACAAAGCAGCCTCATTAAGCCACTCGATGCCATAGGCAGCGAAGTAGTCGAGCATCTTATACTTCGTGCCAAGCGGGTCGACACCCTTCGTGAAACTACTGAAAATAAACAGCATCCCGACGAGTATCCTGCATACCGCGACAACCGTTTTCTTTGCCGAACCTTTCATTATTTCCCCCTGCCTTCGTTAATCAAAATCATGCAGAAAACAGCGTAATTAATCATGTCGTAATAGTTCGCGTCGAGGCCTTCCGAGATCAAAGTTTTGCCGTTGTTATCCTCTATCTCCTTGACTCTCAATATCTTCATCAAAATCAAATCGGTCATCGATGAGATTCGCATGCTGCGCCAGGCCTCGTCGTAATCGTGATTTTTATTACACATCAGATTGAAAGCCTCTTCGATAACATTGTTATATAGCTCAGAAGCTTTCTCAAAAGTTAAATCAGGTGTCTCAACAACTCCAAGTTGCAGCTGGATTATCGCCATCGCCGAATAGTTGATGATGCCGATGAATTCCGGCTCAATGCCTTCATTTACAAGGTGTTCCTTCTTTCTTTGCAGACTGCGGATTCTGTTCGCCTTGATGTAAATCTGGTCGGTTAGCGACGCTGTGCGCATGATTCGCCATGCCGCGCCGTAATCCTGCATCTTTTTGTCGAAAATATCGCGACACTGAGCCACCACTTGCTGATATTCTGCTGCTGTATCTCTCTTCATTGAAAAAATTTTTATAATTTTGCGATTGTAAAAATACACATTTTTATGTTACGAATAGCGAGTAGAGGACAAATTTTTTCGTGGGACCGTCCCGTGGTGATGGGAATCATGAACGTGACGCCCGATTCTTTCTTCGATGGCGGTAAGTATCAAGGACTTACGTCGGTTATAGAACATTGTCAAAAAATGGTCGGCGAGGGTGCCGACATCCTCGATTTGGGAGCCTTCTCCACCCGACCGGGCAGCGAACGAATCTCTGACAAGGAAGAAATTGAGCGTATAATTCCGGCTTTGAAAGCCATCAGAAAGGAATTTCCAAACGTCCCAATATCAATAGACACATTCCGTCAAAGCGTTGCTGCTCAATGCATTGCAGAAGGTGCAGATATCATAAACGACATCTCTGGCGGACTTTTCGACGAGGCGATGATTCCGTATATCGGCAAAAATCATATTCCATATATCCTGATGCACATCACCGGCACTCTCGAAGGCATGCATCATGAGGAGATTATCAACGAAGATGTCCACAATAAAGTCCGTCAATTCTTTGAGAATCAATTGAATAAGCTTTTAGGATACGGCGAACAACAAATTATTTTAGATCCAGGAATAGGGTTTAATAAGACTATAGAATGCAACTTCGCTTTGCTTCGCGACCTCAATCAATATCGCCTCAATGGCTTGCCGATTCTAATTGGAATTTCTCGTAAATCATTGATATATAAGACTTTAGGATTTACACCACAAGAAGCATTGAATGGCACAACGGTATTAAATACCATCGCTTTGATGAATGGAGCTGATATTTTGCGAGTTCATGATGTGAAAGAGGCGGTTGAAGCTGTGACTTTATGGTTAAAAGTTAAAAGATAAAAGTTAAAAGAGGAGATAAAAAACATTGATATTTGAAAAATTTTGTATTTTTGTAGGTTAATTCAAACGTTATGGTTGACTTGATGATAAGTGCTTTCATTCAGATTCGTTTTTTGGACGTTCTGGATATCTTTTTGGTGGGATTGCTGCTGTATTTCCTGTATACACTAGTGAAAGGCAGCACGGCCATCAATATTTTCATCGGCATCGTGGCGGTGATTATCGGTCTGAAAATCGTGACTTTGCTGCACATGGAGCTCCTCACCTACATCCTCGGAGCCTTCGTCAACGTCGGTTTCATAGCGTTGATCATCATCTTCCAACCTGAGATCCGTCGATTTCTGCTAAGCATAGGAACATCCAAGTTTGCCGTAGGATTCCGCAGATTTTTCTCACGTCTCGGCGTGAAATATAAAGAAGCCGACGACACCGACCTCGACCCTATCTGCGAGGCCTGCATCTCGATGAGCAACGAAAAAGTCGGAGCTTTGATTCTTCTCACTCAAGAGAATGATTTACAAGACATTATCGACACCGGAGTAGTCATCGACGCCGTCATAAGCAAGCCATTGATTGAGAATATTTTCTTTAAAAACAGTCCGCTTCACGACGGCGCAATGGTCATCACCAACAACAAAATCGTGGCTGCGCGCTGCATCCTCCCTATCACGCAACAGACAAGATTACCAGGCAGTTACGGTCTGCGTCACCGTGCAGGAATAGGCGTTTCAGAGACCCACGACTGCATCGTTTTGGTCGTCTCCGAAGAGACAGGCAGCATCCGCATCGTTTACGAAGGTAAAGTCGCCGATGTGAAGCCATCAGAAATGAAGGCGAAAATCAAGGAAATCCAGGGAAGGAAGAAACTTTAGCTATTGGCCGTTGGCTATTGGCTATTTAATTTCAATCAAATAATCCCTATCAGTACGATAGAGATAGCGCTCGTATGGGTCGTAGCGATAACGATAAATCGTGTCGATCGGGCCGGGCTGGTTGGCATCAATATATCTGTTCATGATGAAATCATAGCAATAACCGGCGTAGAGACGGCCTAAAATCGATGCAAATTTGTAAAATCCCTCAATGTTTATCGTATCGCAATAAGTCTTCGAAATAACCTTATTGTTCTGATAATCAATGTCAAACGCGACATCGGTGTCGTTGTAATAGTTCTGCTCTGTAAACGTCGTGACGACAGTCGTATCGTTGGCAAGATTGAACCAAACGGCCACATTCACAAGGTCGACTGGCACGTCGAGGCATAGACGATGCTCTCCAACCCAGTTGCAAAACTGCTGCGGCTCGCACACCTCGGTGACCTCGATTTGAGGTATCTCAATCACCCAATGTGTCGAGTCGGGCTGAGAGGTTTCAGTCTCCCAATACTCCACTTTCAGACCGTAATCTTTCAAAGTTTCCTTCATCGATAAGTAAATGATATCCAGAAACTTATCATCATTTACTTTATCTATTACTTTAACTTGTTTTTCGAGATATGCAATCTGGGTTTGAAGCGACGAATCGGCTAATTCGGCAGGTATGGAATCGTTGCGAAGGTTACGTTTCGCCAGCCGCTCAGGAAGATACAAAGCCACCACGGTCTTGCGGTTGTTTTTCACAAAACGGCGCGCGACGCTCTGCTGCTCCGAACACGACAGCAACAGCAGAATTGCAGCGGTTAATATCAGAATGTACTTCCTCATTTATCAGAATAACGTCAGCTGACCTTCTTTATTGTCATCGTTGTCTGGATGATCTTCCGACTCATTTGGTTCAGGTATAGAGTTCTTGGAGTTCTCCGAGTTTTCTTTTTCTTCAGTAATTTCGGAGTTCTCAGAGCTCTCTATTTGTTCTTCAACTGTTCCTTCCGCTGGTTCCGGCTCCTCTTCCACTACCAGCGGCTCAAACGGCTCGAGGAACTCGTAGTAGTTCACGTCGTGGACCGAGAGGCGTTTACCTCTGGCCTTATAACTCTTCACGCCGATGTATTCATCAACGTTAAGTTCTTCATCCTCAAAGTGTTTGCCACTTACGCCGTCGTTGAATTTCAGCAACAGTCTCGGCAAGACATCCATGTTGACGGCTATAAGTTTGGCATCTTCGCCTTCGCCTATGAACGAGATTCGCTTGTTCAAAGGAGTATCCTCCTCGACAGTAAACCTCTTGATATACATCAACTTAGTCTCAGATTCGATGTACAAAACAGTGAAAATCGTCTCAGGCTCGAACTTGAAGATCATCGTCATGTCGTCGTCGAAATGCGTCGAGAGGTCGAAGTTTGTGAGACGGAACTCGCCGTTGGCATGGATTTGCATGATTCTGTCGTTGCCCGAATAGCGGCCAATCGAAACACCGCGTCCATCGGCGTTCAGACGCTTCACAGTGTCGTCGTACCATATCTCACGTGCCGAAAGGGTCGAAACGCCTTCCTCGCGCTTAAAAATGCGGTTTACGGGGTGATTTGTGAGCTTATTGCCACGACTTGCACGTCCTTTGATATCCAAAGTGGCGAAATCGTAGTCGAACGACAGCTTTTTGAGCTTCGGTGCCGGACGCAGCATCACCTTGATGACTTCTGCCTCGCCGTTAGGATTTGCTGAGAAATAGGCCACTTTTGAGCCCGGCTCGCCCATTGTGAGGTCGTAAATCCTGTCGTGAGTGATGCCGTCGACGTAGAAACGCTTGACATAGTAAGGATTTCCTGGCTTTCCGTTGCGGTAAGCCATGTTGTAAATCGTGCGTTTGTCGCCTTTATGATAGATGTTCGCGTAGATAATCTTCTCTGGTCCGACGAACAGCTTAGGCTGCAGCTTGACCACTGAGAACGTGCCGTTTTCACGGAACACGATGACATCGTCGATATCGGCGCAGTCGCACACATAGCCGTAAGCGTCCTTGTTTTGCTCTTTCTTGAGACCTTGGCTGGTGCAGATGAAGCCTTCCTCCTTGTTGACGTACAGCTTTTCGTTGTTAGCGGCTACGGCCACTGCCGAGATGTTGTCGAAGTTACGGATTTCGGTCTTACGCTCGCGACCCTTGCCGTATTTGCGCTTCATCTCCTCGAAATAATTGATTGTGTAATCAACGATATGGTCGAGGTCGTATTTCACCTGCTCGATCTGTTTTTCTATGTCAAGTAATTGATCCTCAGCCTTTTTGATATCGAATTTGGAGATTTTACGAACCGGCTTCTCGCAAAGATTCACCACATCTTCACGTGTGATTTCCTTCTTCAGCTGATCACGATATGGATCGAATGCCTTTTCGATCGCATCTAATTGAGCGTCAAAGCTTGGCGCGTCTTTTTCCAAGATCTTATAGATGCGTTTTTCGAAGAAAATCTTCTCGAGAGAGATCCAATGCCACTTGCCTTCAAGCTCTTCGAGGGTGTTTTGAAGCTCCCAGCTCAACAAGTCGAGAGTATGGTCGGTGTTATGCTTCAAAATCGCCGAAATGGTAGTAAATTCAGGCTTATCGTTATGGATAACGCAGGTGCAGAGACTGTTCAGCTTGACCTGGCACTTCGTGAAGGCGTAGAGAGCGTCGATTGTCTGGTCGGGCGACACGCCTGGCGCGAGATGTATGACGATTTCAGCGTTTTTTGAGGTGTTATCGTCGACGCGACGAATCTTGATTTTGCCCTTCTCGCCGGCTTGAGTAATCGACTGGATCAACGTTTCGGTTGTCGTTCCGTAAGGTATCTCAGTGATTACCAATGTCTTTTTGTCGAGTTGGGAAATCCTTGCCCTCACCTGCACTCTTGAGCCGCGACCGCCATCGTTGTATCCGCGAACGTCGATAAGACCGCCAGTTTGGAAGTCAGGATAAAGCTCAAAAGGCTCATCTTTAAGGTAAGCGATGGAAGCGTCGATGAGTTCATTGAAGTTATGTGGCAGAATCTCCGACTTCAGACCTACCGCGATGCCCATGGCGCCTTGGAAAAGCAGCAACGGGAACTTTATCGGCAGCGAGATAGGCTCTTTGTTACGGCCGTCGTAAGAGAATGTCCAATCTGTCGTTTTCGGGTTGAAAACCACGTCAAGAGCGAATTTCGACAGACGTGCCTCGATATAACGTGGAGCCGCCGCGCCGTCGCCGGTGAGGATATTACCCCAGTTACCTTGGCAGTCGATGAGGAGGTCCTTCTGACCGAGATTCACAAGTGCATCGCCGATTGAAGCATCGCCGTGAGGGTGATATTTCATGGTGTTTCCCACGATATTAGCCACCTTGTTGTAGCGACCGTCATCGATCTCTTTCATGGAATGCAGGATGCGGCGCTGCACCGGCTTCAGACCATCGTCGATTTCCGGCACGGCGCGGTCGAGGATGACGTATGAAGAATAGTCGAGAAACCAGTTCTCAAACATACCCTTCAGGGGCACGATACGGTAGCCATCGCCCGACTGCACTAGCATTCCCGACTCCTCTTCCTCCGTAGGATCGAAGCCGTCGAGCACTTGCGTTACATCGTCGCCAATCTCACTTATCTCTTCAAGTTCCTGATTATCAATATTTTCGTCGTCAAAATCTGCCATTTTCAAAAATTCAAAGTCAATTTACAAAAATACAAAATTTTTTATTTCCAGAAACGCAAAACCAAAATTTCTATCAACATAGTTATCAACGATAAGAGGATGAACGATTTCCACAGCATCGAGCGGCGTACCATCATCTCCATCACGTCGTTGGAATGGATTTCGTCGGCCTTCATTACGGCAAGTACGTTTAATCCATTGTCTTTCAATAATTTATCAACTTCTTCCCTATCCAAAAAATTCATTTTCGACTCCTTGCGATTGTCGTTCCAAGCAGTCGTTTCGATGACATCATCGCCTTTGTTGATAGTATAGAATCCAGCGCCTGGCAATTCGTCGTAAAGTCTTATCAGCGCCCGATTATTGCGCATTTCGACCATCGGAATCATCTCGAAATTGCCTCTATCGTCACGAATTCGTATATCGCCTTCCGAAAATGCGGTCAAATCGTTGATTGTAATGTCTTTATCAACGCCCAAAGTATATGAAAGACGATTCATTTGACCGCCCAACATCGCAACCTTGTACATGATAGGAACTAACAGCGAATTATCTGCAAAATTGGTCCAATCTTTACCCAGCTGAGATGCAAAATTGAATATATTTCCACTTCCGATTTTACTTAAAGTAAAAAATGAAGTACCATTCTGTAATGATATGAGAGTCAGAGTGTTAGAAAATCGTTTTTTATCGATTTGAACGTGTTTGTAGACATTCGGAAGGTCGGCATTGTTTGGGATGTTGACGAAGATGTCGGAGAAGAATTCGTGCTGGGAAGCGATGTGGCTGATGCTTAAAGTATCGTTAGAAAACTCGGAGACATTTGAGTTATCGGAGTTCTCTGAAGGAAACATGACTACGCTCCCACCATCGTTTGCGAAATCGATTATGGTTTGCCACATTGTCTCATTCAAATTTGCATCTCCATCGACGATAATCATCTGACAATCAGAGAGATACTGTTGATCGATGCGACGAGGATCGACGTAATGATAATCGAATAATGAATCGTTTTCAAATAAGGTTTGTATCGCCAAATCGCCAGTACCTGTTGACAATTCCACGATTTTAATGATCGGACGGACATTCAGGACGAAATTATAGGTATCGTCGAATGTTATCGGGTAATCGTTGATTGAAACGGTGGCATCTTTCTCTCCCGATTCGTTCAGCACGAATTGCATTGAAACCTCATTTTTGCCGTTTGCGGGTATATCGACAGTGGTAAAAGCAACCGAACTGCCAGCGATTTCAAGGTAAACGGGCAATCCATTCACATCTTTGGCGCTCTCATTGACAACACGAACGTTCACCTCGTTGGCTAATTCTGTTTGCAGCACCGGCGACGAAAGCCATACTGTGTCGATATAGATATTCTGTTGATAATCAGAGGCTAACGGCATCGCGACAATCTGAATCGCGGAGTCAGCAACGAGGCCGTCCATGTTCATCATGTTTTCTTGAAAGTCGGAATATATGAACAATGAAGCCGATTTGAAGCCGTTGCGCTTCATTATCATCTGCAGATTCTCGTATAAATTATTGAACGTCAGCGGAGAAGCTTCAGTTTGCATGGCATCGATGCTCATCAGCATCTCGTCTTGGTTCATAGGGTATTCGTTGTCAAGCTGACGGCTATTGGTGAGCAGCACAAACCTCTGCGAAGGGCTTGTATTACTAACCAAAGCGCGTGCCGACGACCTCGCATCTTCGATAAGAGAAATCTCCGACGATTGGCTATGCATCGACATAGAATTATCGATATAAACCGCTACCAGATTGTCGGCATCGTCAGTCTTCAGTTTCTGTTCGGGATTGTAAGGATATGCGAAAGCAAAAACGAGTCCGGCAGTGAACAACATCCTCATTATCAATGCGATAATGTATTTAAGCTTCTTCGTCTTGGCGTTCTCCTGCTCTATCGTCTTCAGCGTTGCGGTGTTGCTGAAATAGACGATTTTATGCCTTCTGAAGTTAAAAAGGTGGATGATGATTGGGATTGCCAACGCAAACAAACACCAGAGCATATTTGGATAGAGGAAACTCATTATCGATTTTCTTTTTCAAACTGCAAATATAATAAATCTTTCCGAAGAAAATCAATTGTAAAAAAGATTTACATTAATAACGCCCTGGCGGGCGATGTTTCTTATTCCTTTTCCCTTGATGGAAAAGGAACCAAAAGATCAAGCGCCATATAAAGCTCTAACCGCTATATGGCGCTGGCCAATGCTGTAAACCACTTGGGAGCGAAGCTACATTGTTCACACACAAACGCCCTGTCATTCCGAGCGAAGCGAGGAACCTCCTTCAAAATTAGGATATCATTCGATATAAGTTTAAAAAACCGCTGCCCCGCAATCGGGCCCCTCCCGATGCACCGCGGAGTGGCATGGGAGCGCCTTGAACTACGATACCCTTGGCTAATCTTATACCTTAGTTTTTTTGTCGCTGTTTATAAACTCTCGTTTAAAATACGAACATCTCACAGAATAGTTGTTGCAGCCCCAGTTTATGTATGTATTACCTGTTTTTGTCACGCCTCTCTTCAATACCACAAGTTTTCCATTTTTACACATTGGACACAATTCTTTTTCCGGAATCTCAAAGTGTTTATCAAACATTTCTGTAACAAATTCCGATGGTTTTTTAGCATCATACAATAAAAACGTGTGCTCTTTTGCCCTCGTTATAGCCACATAAAAAACTCTTCTTTCTTCTCCAAACGGATAATGGTCATCTTCACTTAAAACATAATCCATCACAGGATCATCGGAAATCAACGATGGGAAACCATATAGACCGCTGTTACAATTAAGAAGAAATACATAATCAGCTTCAAGGCCCTTCGAACTATGGATGGTCAAGAATGGCACTTTGCGTTTGCCAAAACCAACCGTGATATTGATTCTATTCTCATCTACAGATACATTATCCTCACCTAAAACATTTACATCATAAGTATATCTCCCAAGAATGTATATCGATTTATCTTCCGGTACATTACTGATATATTTTGCTAAAAGTTGATATAGTGATTTTTCATCATCATATGAGACTGCTTCAATATATGTGTTTTTGTCTGAGTCAACTAAAGGTTTGACTGTTTTTTTCTTTTGCTCCGGATTCTTCTGAATAAAAGCAGATGATGTTTCAATCAAAGGATTGCCGAATCGATAAGATGTTTCCAACTTGCATTCTTCGGTATATCCAAAGTAGTCTGAAAATTTTGTAAATAGATTAACATCGCTGCCAGAAAAGCGGTATATTGATTGCCAATCATCACCAACACAGAATAATTTAGTCAAAGGCGACTTTCTTCTTAACGATTGAAGGAATTGATATCTGTCTATTGAGATATCCTGAAACTCATCTACCAAAATATAATCGTAATCTTTCCAGAGACCTTTGTTACAATAATCAGTAGCCTGGATAATCGCATCAGTAAAGTCAATCACACCAGCATTAACCAAAGCGGTTTCGTAATTTGTGTATAGAGGTTTCAAAATACTCTGAATAATAAAGCAATCCCGCATAGATCCCTTGTTTCTCGCCAAAGAATAAACAGCATTTATTGTTTTCCTATTGGATTTTAACAAACTGACAAATCCCTGACACATTTCAAGGATTGATTTCTCCATGCTTTTATTACGTATAACTATCTTGTTATATAACTCATTTTCTGGCACATGTTTGATTGGGACTCCAGCATCCTCTAACAATTTCTTTAATTTATACTCAACCTTTCCTTGGCCAAAATCAGCACTGGTTGTATATATCAAAGTCGTTCCACTATTCCTATGCAGCTGTTTTTTCCATTCTATACCCTTTTTATAATCATTATTGGCTTTATACCATCCGCCCTGGACACCATCACCGAACCATTGGGGCACATTTCCGTCCTCTCCTATAGCAAAATGTTCAAGATACAATCTTCTTTTAACTCCAGAATAGTCTTCATAATAAATTGAAAAATCCGGCCTATATTGACGATATGTAGGGGATGTGGTTTGTAATTCATACGGCTCTTCATATCTGAAATCTATTCCCCAATGAGTTAAATAATTGCAAATTCTCTTTTCCTCTTCGCTTTTTGTAAAAACAGCATTGCCGTCCATATCAGTGTAAAGAGCCTGTATGCCATATTTTTTTCTATCGAAATAGTAGTCTGCCGCTGTTTTATATTTTTCAGAAGGCTTAACTTGAGATTGATAGTTTTCGAGGTATATCAACACATTTTTCAAAAACTCATTGTCCTTTAACATGTTGTTAAAAACATTGAGAAACAGGTCATTAGGAGCAATTGATGGTTTTTTGCCAGAAACTTCTGAAATAATTTCCATCGCGACACTATGGAATGTTCTTCCGACCAATAAAGTTGAAGCCAGTCGTTCTGACAATTCTTTTGCCGCAGCTTTCGTATATGTCAAAACAAGAATCCTGTCGGGGTCAATATTACGTTTTTTTACTAAATACTGAAGCTTTCCAACCATTGTTTTTGTCTTTCCACTGCCGGCGCTACTAATAACCAAGCAATTGTCTTCAAGTCTTACAGCAGAATCTCTTTGTTGTTCGCTCAATGAACCAACTTCTTCACTATCAAAGAATTCTTTGTTGTCCTTTAATTCTTTACCTATAAAGCACTGATTATGTGTATAACGGTTGTACTCTAGATTTTCATAGTATGATAA
>LUZN01000025.1 GCA_001603665.1 Bacteroidales bacterium Bact_22 | reverse complement strand
TTTGCAGATTAAACATAATTAATCATGAAAAAGATTTTAGCTGTTTTTCTACTTATTTCGACAATTGTGATGCTGTTTTCGTCGTGCGAGAGGAACTGTTACTGCAAGAATTTGGATACTGGCGTAGAAGATATTTATTATGGTACTTATTCAAGGAAGGAATGCCGTGATGCTGAAGAGTCGTTAAACGAGATGTATCATAATCAGGCTTATGAATGCACATATAAATAATTGACTATGAAAGAGAAACTGTTTTTCTTCAGTATTAAGCATCCGCTGTCGCTGATATTGCTGCTTGCTATTATCGTAAAGATTTTGGCGGTGATATTCACCGACGGATGGTATACCTATATTGATTTCAATTATTACCATATTCCATCTTCATGGATGGCAAACCCTTGGATAGTCTATATCTCGCGACTGCTTTTGGGCGCTTTCTCATTGTTAATCATCACGATAGCATATAGAATAACTAAGATTATCGCTGACAAGACCACGGCGTTGGAGATTGCCACTTTCGGGGCTTTGCTTTGGGGCGTGCCATTCGTGACGGTTCATCCGTTTGCAGGGGTTGTATCTCTTCCATTTATACTTTACGGTACATTGCTAATCATAAAACAGCACAACTTATTGGATAACAATGAGATAGAAAAATTTCACCGCACAAGTTTCATCATCGCGGGATTCTGTCTCGGACTTGGTTTTGCAGTTTATTATCACAGCCTAATATATTATATAGGTATCCTGCTGACGCTTTTCATCCTGAAGAATTGGAAAGGTGCACTGATGACGCTGATTGGCTACGTTGTGGCCGTAGGCATCACGCAAACGGTTGTCGATCTGATAATTTATCACAGGCCATTCGTCGCTTTGACTAGATTTTTAAGCGAGTTTGGCAATAGTTGCATTTTTGTTTTCGGTCTAGAGTTCAACATAAAGATAGTAGGATTATTTTTGCTGCTTATACTTGTTCCGCCTATGTCGGTGATGCTGATTTTCGGCTTTTTCAGGGTGTTTCGAAAATACATTTTACTGGTTCTGCCAACTTTGATAACACTGGTCTACTCCATATTTATTTTAGATGATATAGAGATTTTATTGCTGACAGTGCCGACGTACGTAATCGCAGGTTATGTCGGATGGAAGGAATTTCACAAGAACTCAGCATTTTGGACTAAAAACAAATGGTTATTGTTGACATGCTACGGCATATTTGCGGTATTGGACATAGCCATGATGATGTTTACTTTCTTTGCATAGGATTATGACCAAAGACGAAGCGAAAAAACGGATTGCGGAACTGAGCGAAGTTATTGATAATCATAACTATAAGTATTATGTCTTGGCGCAGCCGAGCATCAGCGACTACGATTTCGACATGCTGATGAACGAGCTCATCACCTTGGAGAAAGAGTTTCCGGAATTTGCTTTGCCGAGCTCGCCGACGCAACGCGTCGGCGGCGACATCACCAAGGAGTTTCCGCTCGTAAAGCACAGATATCCAATGCTTTCGCTCGCCAATTCGTACAATCGCGACGAGATTATCGAGTTTATTCAACGCATAGAGAAGACCATCGAAGAACCCGTGGAGTTCGTCTGCGAGCTAAAGTTCGACGGCGTTTCAATCAGCCTGACCTACGAAAAAGGCGTTTTGGTGCGGGCTGTCACGCGAGGCGACGGAACTCAGGGTGACGAGGTGACGGCGAATATCAAGACTATACACTCCATCCCACTCAAGCTGAGAGGCGATTATCCTGATTTTCTGGAGATGCGCGGTGAGGTAATCATGCCGCATGACAGCTTTGACAAGGTCAACGCCGAGCGTGACGACCTAGGCTTGCCGCTGTTCGCAAACCCCAGAAATGCCACCGCAGGCACAATAAAACTGCAGGATTCGAAGGAAGCGGCACGTCGTAGGCTCGACAACTACTGCTACTACATGATGATGGACAACATGCCGTATACCTCTCATTATCAGAGTCTTATGGCGGCTAAGGAATGGGGGTTCAACATCTCGCCGTACATCAAAGTGTGCAAAAACATCGACGAAATCGAGGATTTCATCAACTACTGGGACAAACAGAGGAAAAACCTGCCGTTCGACATCGACGGAATAGTGATAAAAGTCAACAGTTTCGCGCAACACGAAGAGCTCGGCATGACAGCAAAGTCACCACGTTGGGCAATCGCATATAAATTCAAGGCCGAGCAAGTCTCGACGAAGTTATTAAGCATCGATTTTCAGGTCGGACGACACGGCACGATAACACCTGTGGCTAACCTTGAGCCGGTACTTTTGGCAGGAACGACAGTGAAACGCGCCACTTTGAACAATGCCGACTTCATCAAACAACTCGGTTTGCATTATGATGATGTTGTAAAGGTGGAAAAAGGCGGCGAAATCATCCCCAAAATCGTAGGAATCGACCTTGAAAAGCGTAAAAACGACAGTCGCGAGGTGCAGTTTATCACAAAATGTCCGGAATGTGGTGCCACTTTGGTGCAAAACGAGGGCGAAGCGGCTTGGTACTGCCCCAACAGCATGGGTTGTCCGCCGCAGATCAAAGGTCGCATCGAGCATTTCATCAGCCGGAAGGCGATGAATATTGAGAGTTTAGGCGAAGGCAAGGTTGAAGTTATCTTCGACAATCATCTGATTAACAATTACGCCGACCTATACGATTTGACCTACGACCAGCTCTACGGACTAGAAAAGACTGAGACTTTCATCGATGAGAGCAGTCTGTTCCCGGAAACAGTGACGAGAAAAGTGTCGTTCAAAGAGAAAACCGTCAACAACATACTGAATTCGCTCATCAAATCGCGCGAAGTGCCGTTTGCGAGGGTGCTTTACGCCTTGGGAATCCGCGAGGTTGGTGAGACGACGGCGAAAGTCATCGCCAACAAGATGGGCAATATCGACAACATCATCAACGCCTCGTTGGAGGAACTGCAGGAGATCAACACCGTCGGTGAGACCATTGCCTTGAGCATCAGAAACTTCTTCGATGATGAACGTAACATTAAGATTATCAATAGATTAAAAGCTTTTGGATTGCAGTTCTCACAGGAGAAAAAAGTTTCATCGGAGAATCAGGTATTGGCCGGCAAAACAATAGTAGTCAGTGGTGTTTTCGCTAATTTCTCGAGAGACGGCATCAAGCAGAAGATTGAAGATCTGGGAGGCAAGAACTCGAGTTCCATCTCATCGAAGACTGATTTCGTTGTTGCAGGAGAGAAAATGGGACCGGAAAAACGGAAGAAAGCGGAAGAGTTGGGAGTGAAAATCATTGATGAGACTGAATTCATTAATATGATTAATCAATAACATCCATATGTTAAAAAGATTACGCAAAATATTAGCAACCATCAGTATTGTGCTGATGACACTGCTATTCCTGGATTTTTCAGGAGCGCTGCATGCCTGGTTCGGCTGGATGGCGAAACTGCAGCTGGTGCCGGCTATTTTGGCATCGAGTTTTGTCATTCTGATTGCAATCGTCATCGTTACATTGCTTTTCGGCAGGATCTACTGCTCCATCCTCTGCCCTCTCGGCATCTATCAAGATGGCATTGCGCATCTCGCTGAAAAGCGAAAAAAGAACCGTTACAGCTTCAAGAAATCAACGAAATACCGCTATTTCATAGCATTGGCGTTTTTCCTGCTGATTGCCTTCGGGTTTACATCCATCGCAATCTTCATCGAGCCATATAGTATCTACGGTCGCTTTGCATCGAACCTATTTGCACCTGTTTATCGATTGATTAACAATGTGTTGGCATATTTCGCTGAGCGTTGGGACAGCTACGCATTCTACACCGTCGACGTCTACATCAAGAGTCTGCCGATGTTCATCATTGCAACAGCTTACTTCTTGATAATCACTATTTTAGCTTTTGTAAACGGACGTTGGTTCTGCAATAATATCTGTCCCGTTGGAGCATTGCTGGGCTCATTGTCGAAATTTTCGCTTTTCAAGCCGGTTGTCGACACCTCGAAATGCAACGGCTGCGGACTTTGCGAGAAAAACTGCCGCTGCTCGGCCATCGACTCGAAGAATCATCGCATCGATTACACCAAATGCGTGATGTGCTTCAACTGCATTGAAAAATGTAAGCAAGGAGCGATTAATTATAGTTTGAAAATTGAGAACTCAGAAAAAGCCAGAAAAAATAGCTCAGAGAACTCCGAGAACTCTACTACTGAGGGCAAAACCAGCCGTAAAACCTTTATCGCGACCATTGCCACTTTAGCAGCCGCGTCCACACTTAAAGCACAAGAAAAAGTCGTTGATGGCGGTCTGGCAACCATCACCAAGAAGAAAGCACCAAAGCGCGAAGTACCTTTAAAACCTGCAGGTTCGGTGAGTTTAGACAACTTCGCATCGCTTTGCACAAGCTGTCAGCTATGCGTGCAGTCGTGTCCCAACGACGTCCTGCGTGCCTCTACCCGACTCGACAACCTGATGCAGCCTGAGATGTCGTTCGAGCGCGGCTACTGTCGCCCAAGCTGCACCACCTGTTCGGAAGTGTGTCCCGCAGGCGCCATCAGCAAGATAACGCGCGGGGAGAAAACCTCAATACAGATTGGACATGCCGTGTGGGTCGGACAAAACTGTGTGGCCTTGCACGACGGCGTGGAATGCGGTAACTGCGCACGCCATTGTCCGACCGGTGCCATCGCCATGATGCCGTACGACGCCGATGATCCATTATCGCCGAAGATTCCGATAATCAACGAGGAACGCTGCATCGGCTGTGGCGCCTGCGAGCATGTGTGTCCGACAAGGCCATTCTCAGCAATATTTGTTGAGGGTAACTTAATTCATAGGAGTATTTGATTATGGAGAAAAACATTTCACGCAAGGAATTCCTGACCGTTATCGGCGCTACGACAGCGGCATCGGCCGTCGCGTTAAGCGGCTGTAAATCAGATACTTACGACAAAGAAACAACATATTCTTTGGGCGACATCCCGAAGGACAAGATGACATACCGCACCAACCACAACACCGGCGACCGCGTGTCGATACTCGGCTACGGCATGATGCGACTGCCGTTTAAAGACGACGTCATCGATCAGGAGATGGTCAACAAGTTGGTGGACTACGCCATGGATCACGGGGTCAACTACTACGACACCTCCCCTGTGTATTGCCGCGGAAACTCTGAGGTTTCGACAGGAATAGCATTGAGCCGTTATCCACGTGAGAAATACTATCTTGCCACAAAACTCTCGAACTTCGCACCGCAGTTTTGGAGTCGCGAGGCCTCGATAAAGATGTACCACGACTCATTTGAGAAGCTGCAGACCAACTATTTCGACTATTATCTGCTGCATTCGGTTGGCAACGGCAGCAAGGGCATGAGCGGCTGGGACACCTTCCAGAAACGTTACATCGAAAACGGAATGATCGACTTCGTGCAGGAAGAACGCAAGGCCGGTCGCATCCGTAACCTCGGCTTTTCGTTCCACGGCGACCAACGTGTCATCGAGTGGCTCTTGGATAACCACGACAAATATCACTGGGATTTCGTGCAAATCGAGATGAACTACGTCGATTGGGAGCATGCGCACGACCTCAGCGCCAGCAACGTCAACGCCGACTATCTTTACAAACGCCTAACTGACTTGAACATTCCTGTCGTCATCATGGAGCCATTGCTGGGCGGACGATTAGCAAACTTGCCAGATGTTTTAGCTAACACCTTGAAACAACGTACTCCGCAGGCCAGCGTGGCATCGTGGGCGTTCCGTTTCGTGGGCACCTACCCTAACGTCCTCACCGTGTTGAGCGGCATGACATATATGGAGCATCTGCAGGATAACCTCCGCACGTATTGTCCTTTAAATCCTTGCACTGACGAAGAAATCGCGATGCTGATGGAAGTTGCAAACATCTATCTGAAATATCCGTTGATACCTTGCACCGCCTGCCAATACTGCATGCCTTGTCCTTATGGCATCGACATCCCGACGAACTTCTCGTTTTACAACAAATGCGTCAACGAGGGCAGCATCGTAGAAGACTCACAATCAAAGGATTATCGTCGTGCACGTCGTCGTTTCCTGATAGAATATAACCGTCAGCTGGAGGCCGACAGACAAGTTGAGCACTGCATTGGATGCAAGCAATGTGTGTCGCACTGTCCGCAGCACATCAACATCCCGGAACAGCTGGCACGAATCAACGAAATCGTCGATAAACTAAGGTAATTATGAAGAAGAAGCCGACAATACTGATAGTCATCGCAGTCATACTTGTATGTCTGGCGTTGCTCTATTTCTGCGGTCCTTTCGAAGGTCCGATGCCGCTATGGCTATCGATATTGCCGCCACTCATCGCCATAGCGATGGCTCTTGTATTAAAAGAGGTGATATCGGCTCTGTTTCTCGGCGTGCTGTCGGGCACCTTCTTGATGTCGCTTTACGGCGGACAAGAACCAGGCACGGCCTTGGGCAGCGGGCTGTTACGCGTGGTCGACACCTACATCACCGGTTCGCTCTTCGATGCCGACCATGTGACAATCATCGTCTTTACCCTTACAATCGGTGGAATGGTCAAGATTATCTCGGCAAACGGAGGAATGAAAGGCATAGTGAACTGGCTGCTGCGACGCGCCAAGGGACCGCGTTCGGGACAGCTCATGACGTTTATCATGGACCTCTGCATCTTCTTCGACGACTACTCAAACACCTTGATGGTCGGCAACACCATGAGACCTGTCGCAGATAAGTTAAAGGTGTCGCGCGAGAAGCTTTCTTACATCGTCGACTCGACGTCAGCGCCAGTGGTTGCTATAGCTTTCGTCACAACGTGGATTGGCGCGGAGCTGAGTTACATCCAAGAAGGTATCAACGTGATCGGCATCGAAGCGTCGGCTTATTCGGTATTCTTCCACTCGCTGAAATACAGCTTCTACCCTCTGCTCACCCTCGCCTTCGTGCTGATGATAATCTACAGCGGCCGCGACTACGGACCGATGCTGAAGGCCGAAAAGGCAGCAAGGACGGCAGAAGAAAAAGATGCGGAAAAGCTTGAAAACACTGAGAATTCCGCTCACGGCATCGATGCTTTGATACCTCTTTTGACTCTTATCTTCGGAACGATAATCGGACTGTTCTTTACAGGATATGACGCTTCTATTTGGCAAGATGAGAGTCTCGGCACATTCGCGAAACTGTCAGCAACCATTGGCAATGCCAATTCTTACCTTGCCCTTCTATGGTCGTCGCTGATATCGTTGCTGATGTCGATAATCATGACTTTGATACGCGGCTCGCTGGAGTTCGGCAAGGTGATGGAAGAGATGATCGAGGGCTTCAAGCTGATGTTCAACGCAGTGCTGATACTCACTGCGGCGTGGGCTATCGCATTGGTTACCAAGGACATGCATACTGCTGAGTTCGTTTCCGACATACTGTTGAAGCTATCGCTCTCACCATTCATCGTACCTGCTTTAACATTCCTTTTAGCCGCCTTGATAGGCTTCTCCACCGGCACTTCCTGGGGAACCATGGCCATACTCTATCCTTTGATTTTGCCAGCCTCGTGGATGCTGTGTCAAGACCAAGGATTGACCATAGATGCTACGATGCCGCTGTTTTACAACGTTGTCGCTTCGGTGATGGCAGGCGCTGTGATGGGCGACCACTGCTCGCCTATCTCCGACACCACCATTATGAGTTCGATGGCGTCGGGATGTAACCACCTGCAGCACGTGAAGACGCAGATGCCTTACGCGCTCACAGTAGGAGTTGTGGCATTGTTGATTGGAGTGCTTCCGACAGCGCTCGGATTGCCGTCGTGGCTAGCATTTGCTGTAGCTATCGCAGCTTTAGCACTTATCGTGAGGTTTGTAGGAAAGAAGACAGCATAAAAGCGAGCCTGCAAGACCGACATATATCGAGTCGACAGGCAGAGCCACCAGTTCGGCGAATATCAGGCAAGCTGTACCAAAAACAATAGAGATAAACACCCATTTAGATTTGAAACGGCCCGGGAAGAACAGTGCCAATGTCAACGGCACAAAGGTCGCAGTTGTGCGTAATCCCATTGACAGGAAACCCAAATCATTGATATAACTACCTGAGAATGAAGCGGCTACGATTACCGCCATCAGCTGAATTCCGACGATGATGTAACGCGACACTCGCAGAGTGTTGTTAGGTTTTACGACATCTTTCACCAAGATTGTCGATGCACCCAAAGTCAAGCCCGAGCCACCGATTACTATGGTTATCAGCAAGGTGCCGAGCACTAATCCGCCGATAAACTTAGGCAGATGGTTGGTCACAAACATCGGGAAAGCCTGTGCCGAGCTCGTCATTACTCCAAGGCCAGCAGGGATATCTTTTCCCATGAGCGTCAATGCGTTAAGTTCATCAACAGTGATGTAGTTGGCGCGCATATACATTCCCACCAACACGCAGGCGAAGCCAATCGGGATTGATATCAAGGCCGAAATCATGGCGCCTTTGCGTGCTATGCTGTCGCTTCTCCCCGACCATATTGCCTGGGCGTAGGTCTGGGTTGAAAGCACGCCGAGAATCACCGAGAGACATGATCCCACGTCTTTTGAGATGCCTCTGGCGAAAGGATACTGGTATCTCAGGTTAAAGTCGCCGACCGATTCAAAGCCGCTAATCGATTGAATATCAGAGCTTAACAAGATATTTTTCATCGAGTCGATGAGTCCAGAGTAGCCTTTTGCGAGCACCAACACCACCACGCCGGCTGCCAAGGCCGAGAGGCAGAGAAGAATAATCTTCACCACGCCGCCGATGCCAGCGCTCCAGAGTCCACCGAACACCACATAAAGTGTCATGATTATCGCGGCGATGATAGCTGCGACCCAAAACTTCATCGGAAACAGCGTCATCAGCAGTGCCGCGGCCGACAGCACCTGAGCTATGATGCTGATAAACATACCCAGCGAGCACAGCACCGAGCCCGTCATCTCGGCTTTGCGGCCATATTCCTTACGGACTATCTCGAGCAAAGTGGTGCTTCCGCTATGTCGCAGCGGCACCACATATCCGATGGCGAGAGCCACACAGCCCAGAGCCATGCCCATGGTGAACCACCATGCCGATATGCCGAAGCTGAAGGCGAGCTGCGCCGTGCCCACTGTCGACTGTCCGCCCACCAGAGTGCCAATGATAGCGCCGGTGACGACCCATGTGCCGGCCTTGCCTCCGCTGGTATGGAAGTCGTTGGCGTTCTTCACCTTACGCACAGAAAGGATGCCGACAACCTCAATGAGAGCCACCGCCAAAACCAGACCTAAGATGTGATAAAATGATATCGCCATTTTCAATATCAAAAAACAGGTGCAAAAATAGTAAAAAGACATGAGATTTTTTCTTATATTTGCAAAAAATTAAATCATGAAAAAACTATTATTCTCTCTCATCGCTGCGGCGCTCATATTATGCAGCTGCTGCAACAAGACAGAAAAAACTAACGAAACAGTCATGAATACTACCATGGAAGACCTGCTGACGCGCCGCAGCGTGCGCAGCTACACCGACGAAGTGCCTCCGATGGAGGTCATCGAAGAAATCTGCAAGGCCGGCACCTACGCGCCTACAGGAATGAACAAACAAGCTCCTATCATCATCGCCGTGACAAACCGTGAGGTGCGCGACAAGCTCAGCAAACTCAACGCAGGAGTGTTCGGCAAAGACAACGACATGGATCCGTTCTATGGAGCTCCAGTAGTTCTGGTGGTTTTAGCCGACACCACAGCGGCATTCACCTGGAAGGAAGACGGCTCATTGGTGATGGGCAACCTGCTCAATGCAGCACACGCCAAAGGACTCGGCTCATGCTGGATTCACCGCGCCAAAGAGGTATTTGAGACCGAAGAAGGCAAAGCCATCCTCCGCGACCTCGGCATCGACGACACGAAATACGTCGGCATCGGCAACTGCATCCTCGGCTACGTGAAAGGCGACTATCCGGTTGCAAGACCTCGCAAAGATAATTATATTTACTGGATCAAGTAAGGTTTAAAACAACCGGTCCATTTTGACTTCGACAAGGCGTATTCCGTCACCGAGATAGACGAGGTACGCCTTAATCGTTTGATTACCATTCATTTGCATTAAAGCTGACATGTAATCGCGAAGCTGGTTGAAATACTGCTCGTGCTCCGAGCCGGTCTTGTAATCGATGAGGATGGTTCCGCTTGAGGTTTCAGCATACCTGTCGGGACGGATGATGCGGCCGTCGTAGGTGTGGATATCCATCTCGTTTTTCACTATGGCATCTTCCGCGAAAGCGGGCTTAAGCTCAGGAATCTCAGTCACTTTGCGAAATGTGGCAAGAAGCTTGGCGGCCTGTTCTTCATCGATAGTTCCATCGTTGACATAAGGCCTCAACGCCCTCTCGGCATCATCGATAGTCTTGATGCGCGACAGTATCTGATGCACCAGCGAACCCCATTCATCAGGTTTGAATGTGCCTTTCTCAGCCCAAAACATTGTAGGATCGGCATCAAAGCTCAGTTTTTCCTGCCATTTTAGAGGTTTTGGAGCCTCCTCGCCTTCTTCCAGCTCGAGCACCTTGACATCGTCATTATTTTTATCTTTATTATTGACTATCAATAATGTAGAAGATAAATCACCATAGTTATAAGAAGTCATCTCCTCACCTTCCGTAACCTCAAACTCATCGTGTTTAACAAAATAATCGTCAAAGTCAGGATTGTCATATTCCGACTTAACATGTTGAATATCAAGGCTATCGTCGAAAAAGTCAGTAAAGAGATTGTAACCTTTATCAGGCCGCTCGTCTTTGGTATAGACGAAAAGCATGTTTTTGGCACGTGTCATTGCGACATACATCAGGTCAAGGTTGTCGAGCATGGTCTTGGCAATCTCGTTCTGCACAAGCGATTCGTAGACGGTACCCGCCAGTCGCTTGCTATTCATCTTCAGCAAGAATGCGTCGAGATATGGGATATCCTTAGTATACTCACTATCAGCGCATTGAATCCACAACTCTTTTACTGTCATGCCGCGCGATTTTATCGTCGTCTTGGCGTACGGATACATCACCACCTTGAATTCCAGACCTTTAGCTTTGTGTATAGTAACGATATTGACGCAGTTAAGGTCTGTATTGGTCTGAACCGCCAGCTTATCTTTTTTCTTATCCCAATATTCCAAAAAATCGACTATTCCGGTGCTATGATGGCACTGCCAGTCGTAAACGGCGTTCATAAAATACTGAAGAAACACATCCGAAACGACATTAAAACCGTAATAATCGCAGATCTGCGCGCAGATGTCGTAAATGCCACCCATCGTGACATGATTACCGGCATCTTTATGCGAAAACTGTTTTACGGCTAGCTTTGTAACAGGATTTTTTTCATCGACCATCAACGATAACGCATTGATAATCAATTGAACTTTATCGGATGTCTTAAGCAAAACCGACTCAGCTGAGATGACATCGATGCCATTTGCCATAAGATAATTGGCTATTTCGGATCCGTCTTTATTATATCTTACTATAATTGTAATATCCTTATAATCAACACCTTGCGAATGCAAATCCCGAATCTGCTCGAGCATCTTCGCCATCACTTTACCATGGTATTCCTCGTCGGTCATCTTATCGTGAAACACCCCGACAGAGACGAAACCGGCTTGATTATTCGGCGCGTACATCTGCTCGGCATCGTTATAGATACCGTCAAGTGTCAGGAAACGGTCGGCAAATCTGAAAAACGTATTGTTAAACTTCACCACGTTTTTCGATGAACGGAAATTGGTACCGAGCGACAGCTTATTGGCCGACTGGTTGAATTGAGCCTCGCAACGCACTCCGAAATCGTTATTCGGACGTTTGTAAATGTTTGGCAGATTGATAATCTGGTCGACCTCACTGCTCCTGAAACGGTAAATCGACTGCTTGGCATCGCCAACAACCATATTCATATTGCCTGACGCGAGGCTGTTATCCATCAACGGCAGGAAATTCTGCCATTGCAGCAACGAGGTGTCTTGAAACTCATCGATGAAATAATGTGCATACCTCTCACCTATCCTCTCATAGATAAACGGCACCGAACAGTCGCCAAGAATATCGGAAATACGCTTGTTAAACTCGGTGATATGTACTTGAGAAGTCTCATTGATGTAATCGCGAATCAGGCCGAATATATGATTTCGCAAAACGTATAAAAACAATTCTTTTTCAATAATCTCGTATATTATCTTCTTGGGATACAACGACTTATACGTAATTACAGCATTTTTATATAAATCAAGTATTGAGTTATCATGGATTTTACAATCCTTGCCATACCAATTTTTCTCTCCGCTCAAAATGCTATTGACGGTAGCAGTTGTAATATCACCAATACCGTTATTAATTTTATTTTTCACCGAAGGCAGACCATTCGACTTATTGTAATAGTCGTCAACAGTTATGCCAAGCCTGCTTTCCTCATCTTCTATATCTTTGATAATCAACGAAATAGAATCTTTAATATGTTTCAGCTCGGTATGGACATAATTTTTAATCTCATTATATTTTTCTTCGGTAATACTGTCGAAATTCTTGAAATCGCCTTTGCGATAAGCATCTTCGGAGAAAAGTTTCATTATAAAATCGGCTATAGGCTTTTTTATCTTCCAGCCGGCCTCTTCCGACATGTTATATTCAACAAAATTCGACAATATCGTGGAAATGAACTTGTCTTTCCCTATCTCGTCGGACAACCGTTTTATAATCTCTTCAACCAGATCGTCTTTATCAAGGATAACGCTATATTGTCCAGGCAGATCGAGCTCTCTGGCAAAGCTACGCGAGAGATGCTGCACGAAGCTGTCGATGGTACACACCGCCATATCGCTATAGTTATGCAACATATTGACATACAATCGTTTAGCATTTGCTACAAGTTTATTTTCATCAATTTCGAGAGTGGTGGTCAGATGGTTACGCATCTGTACGATATCGTTGCTTTGCGAGTTTTCGATGATACCCAAAAGGAAACGCAGGATCTTGGCTTTCATCTCGCTAGCGGCCTTGTTGGTGAAAGTCACCGCCAGGATGTTGCGATATTTATCGGCATCGTTGCCAAGGCACAAAGTAAGATACTCCTTCACTATGGTGAAGGTCTTGCCAGAGCCCGCTGAGGCTTTGTAGATCTTGAAATTCTTACTTTGGTACTGTCTCATCGCCTGCTTTCTGTTTGCTCTTGTTTTTCTTATGCAATGTAAACACTTCCCTCAAGCTGTCGAAACTTTGCGAGAACGAGAGACCCACACCTTGGGTGAAGTCGGAATAGTTTTCTATCGAATAATAATAGTAGTTATTTTTGATATTCGTATGGTTATAAGCCTTGAGACTCAATCGTTTAGTAAGTCGGAAGGTCAGGTCGACGTCGCCCACTATGTTGTTTGCGTTGTCGGCATCGCTCCTGTTGCCTCGAATCACTCCGAAGTTGCCTTCTATGATGAGTCTATCGTCGAAAAGCTGCGTGGAAAGCGCCACTTCGAGTTCTTCGTTAGTGAGTCGGTCGTTAGGCGTGTAGTTGATGCCGATGTCGATGTCCTCATAAATCTGCGAAAGCATGGTGCTCAGCTGACTGGTGATGACGCCATAGCCAGCGTTGGTGCCGAAACGCGAGATGTTGTTGCCCGCGGTATATGAGAACGAGCTCAGCATGAGGAGCGAGAACACCTGCTGTGCCATCACTGCCTGGTTGGTGGTGTCGATGACCGAAAACACTATGTTTCGCGTGTCTTCCTTGGCGTTTGGCAGATCGATTCCGAATGTTATCGTAGGATTCATCAGCTTGTCGGAAAGTCTGATGATGCAGTCAACGTTGACATTGTTGGTGATGGCTGTGGAGTCGACGAGGTCGGTTCCCAGCGAGTTGAGCGACGACTTGGTATGGTAAACGCCCACAATGTCGATGTCGGCATCTGTCGGATCACCAGTCCAACGTATGGTGCCGCCTTCGCGCAACGAGAACGTCTTTTTCACCATCTCCAGAGCGAAGTTAAACGTACCACTCTTTATTCGGTAATCTCCGCGGAGCGTGAAATCGTCGTTTTTCAAGCCAATATTGATGATTCCGCTGCCTCGTGCGTTGATGCTTCCCATGTTTTGCGGCAGGTAGATGTTGACGGCAGCGTCGGGGTTGACGACCGTTCTGAGGTCCATGGTGAAGTCATTATCGTCCTTGACGACTTCAGGGACGAACTTCTCCTCCACCGTGTCGGTCTCCTTGGCTTGCTGCACGAAGATAACGAAGTTATTGTCGAAGGTGCTTGTTCCCGACAGCGGTATGTCGATCTCGGTGCCTTTCTTCGTCAGCGCGTTGATGTTCATCGACACATCGTTGACAGGGCCGCTGATCTTCACTGTGCCGTCGGCGACAGCTGTGCCGTAGAAGCCAGCCGCCTCTTCAGCCGGGATGTTGAGCGCGAGGAAGTCGTTGCACCGCAGATCCAGGTCGAAGTTGAAGTCGCGAAGATGGTCGTGACTCACCGAACCGCTGAGAATAGCAGTATTTCCTATCGTATCGTGAATAGCGACATTGTCAAAGACAATCATTCCTTCCTCGAGGGTGATCTTATCGCTGAAGGTATAATAGGTGTTGAGATAGTTGACGCGGCAGCCGGCGTCGTCGAGCGTTACATCGCCAACAACGACAGGGTCTTTCACCGAGCCTCTCACCTTCAGGTTACCGCTCGCAAAGCCGCCCATCCTCGTCACCACGCTGCTGACAAACGGCGACACCGTCTCGAGCTTGAAGTTGTTGAAAAACATGTCGAGTTTCAGGTTATTAGCCTTCTTACGAGGATAATAAAAACCGAACACTCCCATCGACTTGCGGCCGTCGTTGTCGAACAGGTGGTTGTAGACCTCCATGTTGAGCAATACCGACTCATTAGGCTCGTACCAGTTGGCAAAAGCATTGACGTCGCCAACCTCCTGGCCGTTGATATAAAAATCTTTCAAATCGACATTCGAAGAGAACGACATCGTCTCGTTCAAGCCAGAAATGCTGACGAATCCGTTGAGAGTGCCGTCGAAGTCGAGATTGTTTCCCTCGGTGACGAAATCGGCATCCGACACATCGAAGTTTTTAAACTCAGCCACCAGAGTGTCGTTGTCGTGACGCGGATAATTGCCATGTACAGCGATGCTCTGCGAACGCGTAAACAATGTAAGGTCTTCAATTTCAGTGCCTTCCTTGGTGAATTTGATGTTACAGTTAGGATTCAGATACCACATCGTGTCGTTGACACGGATAAGGTCAGAACTCAGCCTCAACTCGCCACCCGATAGCTCATGCGGGGTGAACACCGACTTGATGTGTGCCTTGTCGTGATCTTCAGGCTCATCGTCGTCCCAATACAAATCGGCACTGATCTTGTTATCGGCGCATTTCGCCAAAATCTTGAAATCGTCGATATACAGCTTGTTTGGATTACTCTCAGTGCTATCTCTTATTATGATTTCATCAAACGAAAGATGCGTGGTAAGTTCGTCGTAAGATGCTGTATTTTGCACGAAAAGGTCGACAAAACGGATGCCGTTGAACCATACTTCAGGCGACATCACCGTCGAGCTATGGCTGGTGTAGATATTGTTGTAATTAAGGTTGACTGTAGTGCCGCTCTTGATGTACAACGAAGGCATGAAGAGCTTCGAAAGTTGACGCGTGTCGAAGAAACTGATGTTAAACGAGAACATCTGATCCTTGGTGTCGGGCACAGTATTTGCAAACCATTCCGGCATGTCAACATAGCGTTTTCCGGTGTTTTTCAACGAGTTGACAAGCGTCTTGGCGTTCACGATGCCGTAGCCGTAGAAGTTAAAGAAGTCACAGTCGACGGTCACGTCTTTGATGCCGCTTATCTCGCTGATATTCGCCGCGAAATTCTTCATTGAATACTCTTCGCCGTTGAAATATCTGGTGTTTTTAATATTCAAAACTCCAGTGATATTATCGATATCGTCGCCTTTGAATCGCGCGTTGACGTTAGTCGACAGACGCATAATCGAGTCATTATCAAGGATATTGAGGCGCACCAGGTCGGCATTGTTGATAACGGTATTGATGACGTAAACCGGCATCTCGCCGTTGAAATCTATCGATGAATTCAAAGCCAGACCGATATTCGGGTGATTTATATCTGTGTTGACCTTAATTTTTTGATTTTCATAATTGCCATGAATATTGAAATCTTCAAACTCATTTCTATTGATTTTCAATGAGTTAAAATAAAGGTCAGCTTCAAAATCGGTTTCTTCTTTCGTCAGGCCTTCACCGTTCATCACGAGCAGAAATGTTGCTTCGGAGTCATCGTCGGTACCCAAAACACCATCAAGTTGTATCTTATTTCCGCAGATATTGAACGAATACATCGGGTTTTCATTGGTTTTAAGATAAATATCAGCATTCACGTCGCCCATCTCCGAGATGAAGTCGAACTGCGTCTGGAAATCGCGCGGATAGCCGTGATAGTTACCTTTCAGCGAGTATTTGCCCATTTTGGCGAGCGCCTCTGGCAACGGCACCGTGATGCTGCTCGACGGGATGGCGAAGTTGCGCGTATCTTCATACGAAGAATACATATTTCTTATGTCGACATCGATGTATGAGTCAAAGAAATAAGGCAATCCCTTGAACGAGACGTCGGCGTCGATAAACGACTCTTCGCCGAATTCCGAATAGAAATCTTTGACGGTGAAGTCGCTCACGGTGCCGTCGAATTGACCGGTAAAGACGAACTTATCGGGCATCCTTTCGAGAATCCACGCGAAATACTTCAGGTCGCTGAGTAGTATTGTCGACTGACGTATATCGCCAGTAATATACACAGAATCAATGAATTGATAGTATGCTCGTGAGTTGTTGTAGTCGAAACGGAGGTCTACATCGGCATACGATTCGCCTGTCTCAAGGACTAGGCTGTCGATGGTGAGGCTCTTCTCGCAGAAAAGCACGTCACCATGACCGTTTTCAAGCACCAGACCGCAGCGATCCTTACCTCTCAGATATTGGACGTTGCCCATCACCGTATCGCCAAACACCTTGAGATTGGTAATCTCGGCAAAGATGCTGTCAATGTCGATATGCGCATAGTCCATGCTTTTTTTCTCGGGATGATGTTTGTTTTGGTTCCAATAGATGACATGTCCGTTGTCGAGTGTCAGCTTGTCGATAATAATATGTGAGATCGTCTCGTTGCCGGCGCCCTTTTTCTTGACGCCAAGCTGCGCGAGTATCTCATTGATATTCAGCATATTATATCCTTCGTAGGTAACGATACGGCCTAGCACGTCTTTCAGATACACTTCTTTTATTCTCAACTCGTCGGATGCCATCGTTGGGTGAAGCTTAGCGTCGAGTTGTCCGATCTTAAACATCGGATATCCGTCGAGGTCGTTAAACACCACGTCTTCGGCGCGTATATTGAGTTTTTCGGTGATGTAGAAGGTACGGATCTTGACGTCGGTCTCGAGTTTTCGCGACAACTCGCCGGCCACTGAACGCGCAATCATACTCTGCACGGTGACGTCACGGAAAGCCGCGATGAGGCTTGCCATGAGAGCAAAAATTATCACAAAGATAATTAAAATGCCGTGTATAATATTCTTTTTTGTACCTTTGCGCATTCTTATATTGCTATGGACGAATATATTTTAGCCATCGAATCATCGTGTGATGACACATCCGCGGCAGTTCTCCGAGGCACGACAGTCTTATCGAATGTCATTGCTAATCAAGAGGTTCACCGCCAATACGGGGGTGTCATACCCGAGCTCGCGTCGCGCGCCCACCAGCAGAATATCATTCCTGTTGTTGAGGCCGCAATTAAGCAAGCAAATATACAAAAAAATCAAATACGCGCAATAGCTTTTACACGTGGACCAGGATTATTGGGTTCATTGCTCGTAGGTACTTCATTTTCAAAGGCTTTCGCGCTCGCGATGGACATCCCGATGATTGAAATTAATCACACCAACGGTCATGTGTTGGCACTTTTCGCCCAGGAGTCCGACAATCCTACGCCAGTTCCGCAGTTTCCGTTCCTTTGCCTCACAGTGTCGGGCGGTCACACCCAGATCATGAAAGTGAACGATTATTTCGACCTTGAGATTATGGGTAAGACCATCGACGACGCGGCTGGCGAGGCGTTCGACAAGACAGCAAAGATCATGGGTCTAGGCTATCCTGGGGGCCCGATAATCAATAAGTTAGCAAAAGAAGGCAACCCCGACGCGTTCCAGTTCGCCAAGCCGCATATCCCTGGCTACGACTACAGCTTCAGCGGGTTGAAGACGAGTTTCTTGTATTTCTTGAGAGACAAACTCAAAGAGAACGAGAACTTCATCGAGGAAAACAAAGCCGACCTCTGTGCTTCGATTCAGAAAGATATCATCGACACGCTGATGAAGAAGCTCATCAAGGCAGCGAAAGACACGGGTATCAGGCAGGTCGCCATTGCCGGCGGCGTGTCCGCGAACACGGGTCTACAGGATGCTCTCATCGCCGCCGGCCGGAAGTACCATTGGGAAGTGTTTATCCCGAAATTCAAATTCAGCACCGATAACGCTGCAATGATTGGCGTTGCCGGATATCTGAAATATAAAAGAGGAGAATTTGGCAGTCAGGACATGACACCGTATGCTAGAACTAAATACTAAACTATGAATTGGGAATCGTTATTATCAGCAAAACGTGAGGCTCGGGCGCAGAGCGTGGCCGACATCAGAAACGAGTTTCAGAGAGATTATGATAGAATAATCTTCTCCAACATCTTCCATCGTCTGCAAAACAAGACGCAAGTGTTTGCTCTGCCGGGCGCCAAACTAGTGCACAACCGACTGACACACAGTCTCGAAGTGGCCAGCGTAGGACGTTCGATAGCACGAAAAGTGTCAAAATTCCTCATCGAAAAGTACGGTCCCGATTTCCACGAGGTGATTTATGACATCGACACCATCGTCTCGACAGCATGTCTGGCTCACGACCTCGGCAACCCTCCTTTCGGTCATTCCGGCGAGGAGACGATGAGCAGTTATTTTAAATACGGCGAAGGCAAGAAACTTCAGAGCCAAATCCCTGAGTATCAATGGTCTGACCTCGTCTCTTTCGAAGGCAATGCCAACGCCTTCCGTCAGCTCACGCATCAGTTTGCAGGTCGCCGCGAAGGTGGTCTGTCCCTCACCTACGCATCGTTGGCAACCCTGATAAAATATCCTTATCCTTCGTTCGACAAAGGAGACAGAAAGAAATATAACGTCTTCAACAGCGAAATCGAGCAGTTCGAAAAAGTTATGGAAGGCTGCGGAATCCCGCGTCTCGACAGCACAAAGCCGATATATGCCCGTCACCCGCTTTCATATATGATGGAGGCCGCCGACGACATCTGCTACCTCATCCTCGACATGGAAGACGCTCACAAACGCGGAATCATACAGACCGATGACATCGACAAGCATTTTACGGCGTTTTTCAGCGAGGAAAGACCCGAAGAAGCTTGGTTTTTCGAGCGTCGCGAGCATATCTTCAAGACCGTCACCGACGCCAACGAACGCATGGCATTCCTGCGCGCAACAGTCATCAACAAACTCGTCGACTGCGTGTCGAAGGTGTTCATCGAGAACTACGACGACATCATGGCGGGAACGTTCAAAAACAGCCTTATCTCGCATCTGCCGAAGCTCGAACAGGACGCCCTCGAAGGCTGCAGAAGCTTCTCTGTGCCAAACATTTACAAGCATCCATCGGTAGTAAAGATTGAAGTCAGAGGCTACAACATCATCGGAAGTCTGATGAAAGAATTTATCGACGCTGTGCTGCAGCCCGACAGCGGCTACCACAAGCGCCTGATGTCAATCATTCCTGATCAGTTTAAGACAGAAAAAGACGACTTGTATTCGAAAATCCAAGTCGTCCTTGACTACATCTCCAACATGACCGACCTTTATGCGGTGCAGTTGTATAAAGATCTGAGAGGAATCGAGTAAATCGTCTTATTTTCCAGTCAAATCGTGATATCTGCGACGGGCTGAGACGTATGTGATCTGCCTGTCGGTAATGGCATTTTGCGCCTGCAGAAGCAAAGCATTGGCCTCCAGAACGTCGGTGATGGTTGTCATACCTGCATTATAGTTCAGCTGGGCTACGCGATAGTTTTCCTGAGCCATATCAAGTGCAGCCTGATCCGACTGAAGCAGAGCCTCAGCCTCAATCATCTGGTTATATGCCTGTTTCTCCTGCAAAGTCATCTTCTGCATCAAATCCTGTTGCTGAAGCTCGTATTCTTCAATCTTGAAGTTATGCTCCTTGATCTTATGCGAAGTCTCCCACCATTGTGTCACTGGAACCGACACTTTCGCAAAGACAAAGGCATTGGCTTTATAATCCTTAATCAAATTACCATACGAAAGCATCGCTCCTACCGCGACTTCAGGCAGGGCCTCGCCTCTCGTGAGTTTCTTGTTGAAATTCTCCGCATCGATTTGAAGCTGAAGCAACCTCACCTCCGGACGCTCATAATTGTCGTTTTCAGTGATATTGTCGCCATCCTCAGGATTCTCGTCAAGATTCAGACCTTCTTCAGGATAATCAATGCCGATTTCCTGACAGAGAAGCTGCGAAGCCAGCACTATTCCGTTGTTCAGCTGCAACTGCATAGCCTCGTATTTATTCTTCTCGAGATCAACACGCAGCTTGTCGTTTTTGGTAACCAGACCTGCCTGCAAAGCCACGTCGACGCTGTGTTCCAACGAGTCGATAAGCGTCAATGCCGACTCAATAGTAGCCACCTTCGACTTCAGTCCGACCACGAGATAATACGACGACTCGATGCTTTCCATCACTTCGCGTTCCGACACCTCGGCCTTCAATTCAGCTGCCTCCACGCCCAGTTTAGCAAGTTTGTTACCATTCACGATGCGTCCGCCGACAAAGATTGGCTGCACCGCCATAGCGCTGATGCTATGACCTTTTTTCATCAACTCAATCTTCTCAGGGATATCCAGACCGGCATCATTCAAAAACTCAATGATGGTCTTCAAGATAAGGCCAAATTCGTCATGAATGTCGTCGACGCCATATTCAATGATTGGATTTTTAGCATAATAAGCGATATAATTGAGGCTTACCTGAGGAAAATATTTGGTAAACACCTGTTTTTTCACCTCCCGAGCCTTCTCAATCTCAATCTGATTGGTCTTAAACTGCGCATTGTTGGCTCTAGCAAGAGCAAAACACGAGTCAAGTGTAAGAACATCAGCGTTTTGCGCCGTCAAGCCCAACGTCAGAAATGCCAAAACTAATATCAAAATATATCTTTTCATAGCATTATTCATTATTATGTTCTTTATTCCATTTCTCGTGACGACGATCACGTCTGTCAAGGTTTTTCAAGAATCTCAGGTTGAGTCTTTCCCAGAATTTCTTATCGCTCTCGCCGGCGTCGAATGCCAGGCAGTAAGCCACCGGAAGCACCGTCACCACAAGCGGGAACGTGAGGATTGTACCGAAGCAGATCACCACGCCCATAGGCTCCCAAAGCAACGTCTTCGCAAGAATCATCGGGATGACTCCAAGAGCTGTCGTTGCTGAGGTTAAGAAGATAGGACGCATACGGCGCAGACCAGCCTCGTAAGCAGCCTGGTGCACTGGAATCTTTTCTTTCAGACGCAACTCAGCGGCATAGTCGTACATGATGATGGCATTACGCACGATGATACCGATGAGCGAGATGACACCCAAGATCGCGGTGACAGACATATCAAGTCCGAACATCCACAGTCCGAGGGTCGAACCAAAGATGCAAAGCACTGATACTGAAAGAGATAGCATTGAAATTCCAATTTTCTTATAATGGAAAATCAAAACTATGAACATCACCACGATAGCAGCCAGAATCGACTGGATGAGCGATGGCATCGTCTCCACTGTAACAGCCATCGAACCGCCTTTTTCGATGAGGATATCATCGGAGATATCAAGCGTAGCGATGTATTTGTCGATATTCGTAAACTCTTTGAGCTGTCCGGCTCCCGGCATGACGTCGGCAGCCACGGTGATACACTTGATACCGTTACGGTGAGGCAGGTTGTTGTGCTTGAACTGTGGCACGAGCTTCGCCACCTGACGCAGAGGCACCCACTGACCTGGATGTGATGTTGGAATCAACATATCGCCAAGTCCTTCATAATCAATATGATGGACACCTTCGGTATATACCGTTGTATGAAGGTTATAACCGCCCTCCCACAACGAAACGATATTGCTTCCCGACAATGAGCTTGCCAGATATACCGACAGCATCGACTGTGTCACGCCGAGACGGCAGGCTTCTTCCATGTCAAGTTCAACTTCGATAACCTCTTCGGTCTCATCGAAATCGGAATGCACGAAGAACAAATTCGGGCTCCGTTTCATGAATGCCTTGATGGAGTCGGCGACTATGCTCAGCTGGTTGTAATCGTCACCTGAGATGTAATACTCAACAGGCGCATTCACTATCTGATAGTCCATCTGTTTGAAACGGATCTGCGCTATCGGGAAGATATTCTCAAACTTCTGCGAGTATTCGTTCATCATCTCCTTCGTGGCCTCATCCGACTCGGTTATCACAATAAACTGAGCGTAGGCGTTAGTCGGCGTCGGTTCTGGAGCGTACGTCATGTGGAAACGCGGCGATGCCATTCCGAGGAATGCTGTCACCGATTCTACACGGCTGTCGGCTTTCAAAATCTTAGTCAGAGAGTCGGCAACGGCGGCCGTCTCCTCTATCGAGCTGCCGTATGCGAGATGTATCTCCACTGCGAAGCTGTCACGCTCGGCCTTTGGCAGCATCTGGATGTTGATTTTAGTGAAGATCAAACCTCCGATAACCACCGATGCCAGCGCCACGAACACTGTGGTCCATTTATGGCGGAAACAGAGGTTAAGGAGTTTCTTATATCCGTTTTGTAGCATATCGAAGAACTTCGCCTGAATCTTCTCGAAACGTGACTGTTTGTTAGGATTTGGCGGTGCTATCATCCTCGCCGACATGAACGGGATGACCCAGATAGCATAGAAGAAGCTGCACGCCAAAGTGATGAAGATTGCCCATGGGAACAGCTTGATGAAGTCGCCCATGTTGGTACCGTTCATCAACGGCAGCATCGGGAAGAACATACACGAGATGGAGCATGTGGCGATGAGCATCGACGTCATGAGTGTCTTGGTGGAGACGGCCGCCGAATACCATCGCGAATGCCCTTCGCTTAGCATGTCGGAATAGCCGTCGATAACGACAACAGAGTCGTCGACGATCATACCCAAAACAACGATGAGAGCCGCCAGAGTGACGGTGTTAAGCTCCATCCCCAAGAGTAACATGATGGCCCAAGCCGCCGCGATACACACCGGCACCGATGTCGACGACACCAACGCGGTCCTCAGCGGGAACAGCATGAGCATCACAAGGATAACGATGAGGATAGCCTCGATGAGGTCTCTCAGGAACGAGAGCACCGACTTGTTGACAACCACTGGCTGGTCGGTGATACGATGCACCTTGATGTCAGGCGGAGCAGTCTTCAAGAAAGCGTCGATCTTCTTGTTCACCTCCTCGCCGAATGCCACCACGTTGTAGCCCGGACGCATCTCCATAGAGAAGATCAGGCAACGGTTGTTGTCGACCAAACTGTCGGAATACTGAATATACTGTGATGATTCCTGATAGCGGCGTTCAAGACGTGCCACGTCACGCAGTTTCACCGTCTGACCTGTTACAGGATCAGAGAAAACGACGAGTTCATAAAGCTGATACAGATCGTCGATAGGCACGTCGACGTGTATAAGTGCCTGACCGTCAAGGTTATCAATTGTGCCAGAGACTGTACGCAAGCTGTGCGCAGCGAGTTCTGCTGTCACCATGGCTGGAGAAACAGCATATTGCGTCATGCGTGCAGGGTCCATGTAAACGGCAATCTCTTCCTTCTGCTCACCCACGATCTTGATGTTACCCATGGTCGGGATGGTACGCAGTTTCTCCGAGAGTTTATCAGCAAACTCACGCAGTTCACGCGATGAACGCTGATCACTCTCGATGGCGAGCAGCAACGACGAAGCATTACCGAAGTCGTCGATAACAGCCGTGGCGATGACGCCTTTCGGCAGATCTGTCTGACGGAACAGCACCAAGCCCTGACGGATACGCGACCACGTCATCTTGGCATCTTTACAGTCGTTGTTGAGGTTGACGATGATGACGAGCATCCCGTCCTTGGAATACGAATACGTCTTGGTCTTGTCCACATCGCTGAACGTGAACAGATACTGCTCGGTGACGCCAGCCACCCTCTGCTCTATCTCTTCAGCCGTGGCGCCGGGATAAACGACGGCCACCACACCTGTGCGGATCGTAACATCCGGGAACTCGTTCTTCTTCAATCGAGGAAGAGCGAAAAATCCGAAGATCACGATGACCGCCACGAAGAAGAACACCAGAGTGTGGTTCCTCATCGCAGCTTCTACAATATTTCTTTTTTGAGCCATAAATCTCTAATTTACTTATTATCAATTATTTAAAAGAGACTTTAGCTCCGTTGTAAAGTTTCTGATAGCCCACCGTGACAATGGTATCACCATTTTCGACACCTTTCTGTACGAGCACGCCGTTCTTCACGAAGTCGCTCACCTCGATGACGCTACGGTACGACTTGCCGTTTTTCACAGTCCACACCGCCAGTCCGTCGGCAACGGTCTGCACGCATGAGGCAGGTACGACGATGCCCGACAGAGCAGCCGAGTTGATGCGAACCTTAGCCACCATGCCCGGAAGCGCTTCTTTTCCGTTAAGGTCGATCTTTGCCTTCACGGTGTAGGTATGTCCGAAAGGATTGGAAACAATGGCCTTGTCGGAAATCACGACCTCTTCATCAGTGATGTCGAGAGCGTTAATCTCGGCCAAGGCTTTGTCGCCGATATTTATCGTGCCGATCTCTTTTTCTGGCACGGTGAATTCTACGATGAAATTATTCATATCGATGAGATTGCAGAACGTCTCCGATGGACGCATCAGCTGACCGACCACGTGATCATCCATGCTTATGATGCCGTCTTGAGGTGCATAGATGGTGCAGTCTTCGAGGTTCTTACGTGTCGAGATCTCGGTCTGACGAGCCTTCTCGAGATCTGTCTCCATCTGAACCCAACGTACATCACTGATGCCGCCTTCTTCATGAACCTTTTTCAGACGTTTGTAGCCGTCTTCAGCCTGGTTTAACGATGCCAATGCCGCGTCGTGCAAGCTCTTTGCCGTGGTTTCATCCACCTTAGCGATGATAGCACCCTTCTTTACCTTCTGTCCGTTATGGACATAGATATCTGTAAGGTTGCCACCCAAATGGAACGACAACGAGACCTTCACCTCGCTCTTTATTGAACCGACATAATTGCGGAAGTTCGTTCCGTCGGCCGAGTTAACGACAGAAATCTCAACAGGGATGACAGGGTCATAGATCTGCTGATTCGAGTTGTCACCACATCCTATCAATAATATTGATAAAGGAATGAAAAATAAATGTCTGAATCTCATCGTGTTAAATTTTTCTAATTATATGTATCAATAAGTTACTTTATTCCCATATTGTAAAGGATGAAAGCGTAGATGTCGGCTTGCTCCTCGATGACTTTCGCCATCGGTTTGCCGCCCCCATGTCCGGCTTTGCTGTCGATACGGATGATCTTCGGCTCATCGCCAGTCTCCGCCGCCTGCAAAGTAGCCGCATATTTGAACGAGTGAGCCGGGACCACGCGGTCGTCATGGTCGGCGGTCGTCACCATGATGGCTGGATAATGCACATCCGGACCGCTCTGTATCGTGTGTAACGGTGAATACGCATACAACGCCTCGAACATCTCCTCGCTGTCTTCGCTGGTGCCGTAGTCGCTGGCCCAGTTCCATCCTATTGTGAACAAGTGGTAACGCAACATGTCCATCACTCCAACCTGAGGCACAGCCACGCGGAACAGCTCCGGACGCTGGTTGACGACAGCGCCGACCAGCAAGCCTCCATTAGATCCGCCGTTGATAGCGAGATAATCAGGTGAAGTATATTCATTATCAATAAGATACTCGGCTGCAGCGATAAAATCGTCAAACACATTCTGCTTCTGCAGCTTGGTGCCCGCCTGATGCCACTCCTCGCCATATTCGTTGCCGCCACGGAGGTTAGCCATGGCATAAACACCGCCCATCTCGAGGAACGGGATGCGCATCACCGAGAAACCAGGGTTCAAGGTGATGTTGAAGCCGCCGTAACCATAAAGCAGAGTCGGGTTCTTGCCGTTTTTCTTAAGGTCTTTCTTGTAAGTCAGGAACATCGGGACACGTGTGCCGTCCTTGCTGGCGAAGAACACCTGCTCGGTGGTATAATCCTCTGGGTTGAAGTCGACATTAGGAGCGCGGAACACCTCCGAAGTATTCGTCTCGATATCGTATCTGTAAATAGTCGTCGGGAATGTGAACGAGGTGAAAGCGTAGAAGATCTCAGGCTCCTCGTAACGGCTCACGATGCCTGTAGCGCCGAAGGTCGGGAACTTGATCTCGTGCTTCAAAGTGCCGTCGAGCTCATACACGAAAGCGTGGTTCGAAGCGTCTTTGTCGTAGGTGACAATCATCTTACCTGCGCCGAGCTGTGCGCCCACCATCACGTCGTCGTTTTCAGGAATCAAAACCTCCCAGTTTTCGATGGAAGCCTTGCTCAAATCCTCAACATTTACTACACAAACCATGCCTTTCGGTGCGTCGTAGTTCGTCATGATGTACATCTTGCCGTCGATTATGTCAAGTGGCGAATAGAAGTAGTCCATGTCGAATGCAATCTGCACAAACTCTCCTTTCGGGTCGTTCATGTCGCGCAGCCACAGGGTATGTCCTGCGCCCTGACCGCTCTCTTCGAGGAACATGTAGTGCTCGTCATCGCTCAGTCCAACACCGTGGAAATAACGTGGCTGCGCTGGGTTTTCGTAGAACAGCTTGTCGTTCTCCTGCGGCTCGCCGAGCTTATGATAGTAAATCTTATGGTTTTCGTTGACGTTCGAGAACTCCTTGCCCGCCGTCGGCTTGTCGTAAGCAGCATAGAAGAATCCGTCTTTATACCAGCTAGCGCCTGTGAACTTAGCCCATTCGATATGGTCCGGAAGCAGCTCTTTTGTGGCGACATCCATCACGTAGATCTCCTGCCAGTCGGAACCGCTGCGCTGGATGGTGTAAGCCATGTATTTGCCGTCGTTAGAGAAACTCATTCCGCCAAGCGAGACAGTGCCGTCGTCCGACAGTTTGTTCGGGTCCAACAGCACCTCAGGCTCGCTGTCGAGGGCGTCCTGCATGTAATACACGCTCTGGTTCTGCAAACCGTCGTTTTTGCTGTAGAAATATTTCCCAAAACGCTTCCACGGAATGCCATAGCGTTCATAATCAGCGATTTGCGTCAAGCGCTCTTTAATCTTTTCCCTTAACGGGATATGGCTGAGATACTCATTTGTGAGAGCTCTCTGGGCCTCAACCCATGCGTTCGTTGCCGTCGAAGTGTCGTTTTCGAGCCAACGGTACGGGTCAGCGACCTCAGTGCCAAAATAAACGTCCACGACATCGTCGCGGTCTGCCTTAGGATACTCCTTAATCTTATAACGTGAATCGCAAGATGATAACATCGCCATTACACCTATTATTAATAATGTGGTTTTAATTTTCATTATCTTTTTCCTTTCATGATTTCAACAAATGGATTATAATAATTTTCACCCTTCGCGGTGACGCCTTCAAGACCCTTACCGCCGTTCTTCGGACGTTTCACATCACCAAAGATACCTTTTTCCAATGCGGTAAACAGACCTTCTTTCACGATTTCTTCGAGCAATGCTATAGTGTTGTTTAACACCAACTTAGCACGCTCACGGCAGATGCCGCCTTCTTTGAATTCCATCTCCTCGCCTATGCTGTGCAAGTTGTTGAAGATGTATTTCGCATTCTCGATTGAGAGGTAACGGTCGCTCATAAACGGGGTGTGGATAGCCTCAGTAGGCATACCGAGCAGCTGGATTCCCTGATGTGTCCAGATTCCGATGATGTTGAACAGAGCATCCTGGATGTGGCCGCGGAAGATGTTACCTGTCATGAACTTGGTCGGAGGCATGTATTTCAACGTTGCCTTCGGGAAGATCTCACGTGTCATCTGTGCCTGTGCGAGCTCAAGGAGGAAACCGTTTTCAAGCATCGGGTCCATCTCAAAAGCGTGACCCAAGCCCATCTGCTCTTCCTTCAAACCTGCCGAGAATGCAAGCTGTTCGTTGATAAGGTCTGATGCCAGAACGGTGTGAGCAGCCTCGACAGCGTCAGCGGTGGTCAGGTAGTTATCCTCACCGGTGTTGATGATAACGCCGGCGAAACCGTTGATGATACGGCTCATGTACTGGTCGATCAAAGTGCGCTGCATGTTGATGTCGCGGAACAAGATGCCGTACAAAGCGTCGTTCAACATCACGTCCAAGCCTTCGAAAGCACCCATGACGGCGATTTCAGGCATACAGAGACCTGAACAGTAGTTACACAGACGGATGTAACGGCCGAGCTCCTCGCCCACCTCGTCAAGAGCCTTACGCATGATGCGGAAGTTCTCCTGTGTTGCGAAAGTACCACCGAAGCCTTCTGTTGTAGCACCGTATGGCACATAGTCGAGCAACGACTGACCAGTTGTACGAATCACAGCGATGACGTCAGCACCCTGACGGGCACCAGCCTGAGCTTGCACCACGTCTTCGTAGATGTTACCGGTTGCCACAATAATATAAAGGTACGGCTTCGGGCCCTCACCAATGGTATTCAGATAATGGTCACGTCTGTCGTGGCGAGCGCGAATCTTACCGACGTTCTCATCGATGACAGGCTGCAGCGTGTCAGCAATCTTCTTTGCGTCGCGTGTCACCACTTTTGTGATGTCGAGCTTGCCGGCAGCCACCTGTTCTGCAATCTGCTGTGGCTTCAAACCTGTCTGAATCATAGCGTTAGCGATGAAGAACAGCACGCCTTCGCCCAGCACGCCTTTCTCCTTCAGTGTGTCGACCACCACGTTCGGCAGCGGCACCTGGTTCTCGTCGACGCCGTCGATACCCATCAAACGGCTCAGTGTACGCTCCACCGCGACGGTAGTATATTGTTCAACGAACTCCTGCACCTGGTCGGCAATCTTCTTTGCCAAACCTCTTGCATACTCAACTTTTGTAAAATCAAGACCTAATTTACTTGTCATAATTGTATTTTTTAATTTTCTATTATTTCTTAATAAGTAGAGGTCAAAACACTAAAGATCTTCCCCGTTTGGTCGATTTGACAAATTATCATAAAATAGATAGATCATATAGTAATTATATCGTGTCTGACTCTCACTTATCATAAACCAGACATCATTTTTCATCATATAAGCCATCCCCATTAATGCCGCAATTGCATTAACATTTTCTTCTTTTGTCCCATCAAAAGAAAGCCCTTGTTCTTTTAATTCTGGTGACTTGGATATATTATCAAAAAACTCATCATAATTATCGCTTATTAAGGTTTTTAAAACATTGATTTCTTCCTTTGTATAACTCTGATGATATGTCGCTTGAAAACGTTTTTTATGTATTGACATTTCATAAGATATATCTTCTGTTTCACCTATACTTTGATCGTTTAATAATGAAAAATATTTATCATTATCATCAAACTGCCTAACCAAAGCATTAAACTTTATTTTTATATCAGTTTCACTTACTGGGTTGATAAATATTACCACTACTCTATCAACAACACCTTTATTAGTACTTATACTTAAAATGGCACTTTCTCCATTGAATCTTCCTTCTAAATAATCAGAG
>LUZN01000077.1 GCA_001603665.1 Bacteroidales bacterium Bact_22 | reverse complement strand
CCTAAAATACTATTTTAAAACAAAAAAAGGGTGCCGTTTTTCGACATCCTTTAATTATCAATTGTCAACTATCAATTGTCAATTGTTATTTAACTTCTTCAAAATCAACATCTGTCACCTCGTCGTCCTTGCCGCCGTTGCCAGCGTTACCTGGATTCTGAGGGCCTTGCTGACCGTTGAAAGGTCCCTGCTGACCGCCCTGGGCACCGGCGTTCTTGTACATCTCCTCAGATGCCTTCTGCCAGATGCCGTTCATCTCTGCCATGGCAGCATCGATGCCGGCGATGTCTTGTGCCTTGTGGGCTGTCTTCAGCTTCTCGAGAGCGCTTTCGATCTCGCCCTTCTTGTCGGCTGGCAGCTTGTCGCCATATTCCTTCAGCTGTTTCTCGGTGTTGAAGATCATGGCGTCGGCAGCGTTGATCTTGTCGACACGCTCACGTTCCTTCTTATCGGCGTCGGCGTTAGCCTCAGCTTCTGCCTTCATCCTCTTGATCTCGTCGTCGCTCAAGCCTGACGATGCCTCGATACGGATGCTCTGGCTCTTGCCTGTGGCTTTATCCTTTGCTGACACGTTCAAGATACCGTTTGCGTCGATATCGAATGTCACCTCAATCTGCGGGACACCTCTTGGCGCTGGCGGGATGTTGTCGAGGTTGAAACGACCGATGGTCTTGTTCTGGTTAGCCATTGGACGCTCGCCCTGCAACACGTGGATCTCAACAGATGGCTGGTTGTCGACAGCTGTCGAGAACACCTCCGATTTCTTGAACGGGATGGTGGTGTTGCTCTCGATGAGCTTTGTCATCACGCCGCCGAGGGTCTCGATACCGAGTGACAATGGTGTGACATCAAGCAAAAGCACGTCTTTCACTTCGCCTGTCAGAACGCCGCCCTGGATTGAAGCGCCGATTGCGACGACCTCATCCGGGTTCACGCCCTTTGAAGGTTCTTTCTTGAAGAAGTCGCGCACGATGTTCTGGATGGCCGGGATACGTGTCGAGCCACCAACCAAGATCACGTCGTCGATGTCGCTCACACTCATGCCGGCGTCTGCCAAGGCCTTACGGCATGGCTCGATAGTGGCCTGGATGAGGTCGTCGCACAACTGCTCGAACTTAGCTCTTGAGAGCTTGCGCACCAAGTGCTTTGGTCCGGCCTGTGTTGCTGTGATATATGGCAGGTTGATCTCTGTCTCTGTCGAGGCTGACAACTCAATCTTTGCCTTTTCAGCAGCTTCCTTCAATCTCTGGAGTGACATCGGGTCCTTGCGGAGGTCGATGTTCTCGTCGTGCATGAATTCTTCTGCCAACCAGTTGATGATTCTCTCGTCGAAGTCGTCGCCACCGAGGTGGGTGTTACCGTTTGTCGATTTCACTTCAAACACGCCGTCGCCGAGTTCGAGGATTGAGATATCGAATGTACCACCGCCGAGGTCATACACTGCAACCTTCACATCACTCTTTTTCTTGTCCAAGCCATATGCCAAAGCTGCTGCTGTAGGCTCGTTGATGATACGACGCACGTTCAAACCTGCGATTTCGCCAGCTTCCTTGGTAGCCTGACGCTGTGAGTCGCTGAAGTATGCAGGCACTGTGATGACGGCTTCTGTGACAGGCTGTCCGAGGTAATCCTCAGCGGTCTTCTTCATCTTCTGAAGCACCATTGCCGAGATCTCCTGTGGTGTGTAAAGCTTGCCGTCGATGTCGATACGCGGTGTGTTGTTGCCGCCTTTAACTACTTTATAAGGTACACGGCTGATTTCGCTCTGCATCTTGTCGTAGGTCTCACCCATGAAACGTTTGATTGAATAAACGGTTCTCAACGGGTTTGTGATGGCCTGACGTTTTGCAGGCTCGCCAACCTTACGCTCGCCGTTGTCGGTGAATGCCACGATTGACGGTGTGGTGCGGTGTCCTTCACTGTTCTGAATGACTACCGGCTCACTGCCTTCCATTACTGAAACGCATGAGTTTGTTGTTCCTAAATCGATACCAATGATTTTTGACATAATTTTGTTCTCCTATATTTTATTATACTTTTTTGCCTTTTTGCGACAAAGGCAGAACAAAAACTATGCCAAAACGGGAAAAACTGACAAAATGTCATTTTTTACTGAATAGGAAATTCAAAACCGTATTCAGGGAACTCGCGGCTGATTTCCTGTCGTGTCAAAATATTTATAGGATGTAAAGAAGTTTTGGAGACTCTCGAAGACATAATTCCCACGCCGTTTTCGACATTAGTGTAATTAGGCACGTCCTGAATTGCACTCGACGAATTTGCGGCAAGATAATAATTGTACAATTCTTCGCCGACGGCAGAAATCACAATCTCAAATTTACCGAAAAATCTCTGAACTCCAACCGGGCTGTTTTCCTTTAAATACTGATTGTCTCTAACAACGGTAAACAACGCCTCAGGGGTGTAGTTCATGGTGTAATACGTGTCGTTGTTTTGTGTTGTAAGAAGATTTTCAGCCTTGCCGGAACCGAGCGGCCAATAAACATATCTTGAAACAGTGTCGGTGGCGCCTGGCATCAACTCCTTATAGTGCATATATGATGTGACTTCGAAATATGCAGCTGTTGAAATACAAGGAAATTCGGGAACTTTCCATTCGATAGTACCTCTTTTCACATCTTTGAAATTGAGAATCTGATTTCCGACAGGTTTTCTGAAACGGAAACTGTTGATTGTCGTGGTTTTAGCCGTAATATTGACGTTATCCTCTTTTCTTAAAACATTAAGAATATATTCCTTTCCTTCCAACAACTTCTGTGTCGTAAAATAATATGTCTGATAGCAACCGCTGTAAAACAGTGAATTTGGATCATATGGAATCCATTTTGAAATGGTATCGAGAGTGAGTGTCTGAGTTTGGTTGTTACCATCGAAAATACCCGATAAAGTCACCTCGATTTCATCGTATTTATAGTTGTTCGCAGTGTAATCGTGTGCCAACTGACTGACATCTCCGACAAAACTATGCGTGATTTTAAAGAAATTGGTGTCGGCGTTGGAATCGAGCATGGCGTAAACGACTGTCGAGTCGCCGTCGTAGCAGTAGAGGTCGACTTTATTGCTGCATGAGTTGAAAATCAAAGCAGCGAGAGCTATTATTGCTAAAAAAAATCTTTTCATTGCAAATGAATATTCTTCAAACTTGCAAAAATACAAATTTTTTAATTATCGCCATAATTAATTTTGCAGATTAGGGTCGTAAATGAAGCCGTAAGGGTAGTTGTAGCTGATTCTTTTTCGGCAGATCTGTTCTATGACATAGTATTTGCTCATCGTTGTGCGTGCCGACAGCAGTCCTATGCCATTTTCGACATTCGAGTAATTGGGCACCTCGGGTATGATACTCGTCGAGTTGTTTGCCACATAATACTCGAATAATTCCTGTCCGTAGACACTAAGCCGGAACTCAAACGGCAAAAGCCAGCGCTGGACGCCATACGGACTGTTATTTTGAAGATACTCGTCGTTTTCCAACAGGAAGAAAAACCGCGAAGGTGTGTAATGTGTCACATAATAGTGGAACGATGGGTTTTGCATCTGCTCCGCCTGTCCCGATCCGATTGTCCATTCCATATAACGGTCGACAGTATCGACTGCGCCCGGCATAAGCTCCCTGTAATGGAAATACCCGGTTACGCTGAAAAATCCCGCGTTGATGTCTGGCGCGTTGTCATGGCCGGTGCCTACCCATTGAATCTGATTCACATTGTTTGACTGGAAATTGATGCCGAAATTAGCCGTGGGTCTGATGATGCTGATCTTACAAATGGTTTTGGCTTTTGATGTGACAAGGACACTGTCCGCCTTTCTGAGAACCATAACCGTATATTCTTGATTTTCAACGAGTTTCTTTGTGGTATAATAATACGTCTTAGGGAAACCGTCGGTCATCAGCGTGATGGTGTCGAGCATGATGGTGTCGGGTTGAGGTTCGTTTTTAAAAAGACCCGCAAAACGGACGTCTATTTCGTCGTAATTGTAAGTATAGTTGCCCTCTAACGACGATTTTGTAATACGGAAATAATTGGTGTCGACTTCTGTGTCAAGCACCGAATATAATATTGTAGTGTCGCCGGTGTAGCAGTAAAGGTCGACCTTGGTGGTGCACGACGTAAGAATAATCGTAGCTAATACTATGATTGTCAAAAACTTTTTCATAATGGTTAATTACTTTGCAAAGATATATTATTTTTATTTATTTTTGCAAAAAATTTTAAGAAATGTATTTGTCTCATAATGCATCTTTGGTCACGACGCACGTGCTTCAGGAGATGAAGAACAAAGGTGAGAAGATAGCGATGCTCACCGCGTATGACTACACAATGGCGAAGATTCTCGACCAGTCGAATATCGATGTGATTCTTGTTGGCGACAGCGCTTCCAACGTCATGGAAGGTCATCCTACCACGCTGCCTATCACCCTCGACGAGATGATAATCTACGGCGCTTCGGTGGTCCGTGCCGTGTCGCATGCCATGGTGGTCGTCGACATGCCGTTCGGTACCTATCAGGGCAACTCGAAGAAAGCTCTGGAGTCGGCTATCCGCATCATGAAGGAGACCGGCGCCAATGCCGTAAAGATGGAAGGCGGCAAGGAGATCCTCGAATCGGTGGAGAGAATCCTCTGCGCTGGCATCCCGGTGATGGGCCATCTCGGACTTACGCCTCAGAGCATCAACAAGTTCGGAACATATGTGGTACGCGCCAAAGACGAGTATGAGGCCAACAAACTGCGTGAGGATGCACTCCTGCTGCAGGAAAAAGGAGTCTTCAGCATCGTTCTTGAGAAGATCCCGGCCGCGCTGGCAACAGAGGTGTCGAAATCACTGCACATCCCTACCATCGGCATTGGCGCCGGTCACGGATGCGACGGACAGGTCCTGGTGCTGCAGGATATGCTCGGCTTGAGCAACGACTTCTCGCCACGATTCCTGCGCCGCTACAACAACCTCTACACCAGCATCAAAGACAGCGTCCACACCTACATCAACGATGTAAAGGAAGTCACCTTCCCTAATGACGCCGAACAGTATTAATGTAGGGACGGACCGTGTCCGTCCATATATCAATGAAAATTAACGACCGCATATTATTCGAAGATAATCACCTGATTATCGTTAATAAACTGCCATCCGAGATCGTTCAGGGTGACAAAACCGGCGACGTGTGCTTGCTCGACGACGTGAAGGCGTATATCAAAGAGGCGAAAAACAAGCCAGGGGAGGTGTTTGCAGGCCTTGTGCACCGCCTCGACCGTCCTGTCAGCGGAGCGGTGATTTTTGCCCGCACCAGCAAGGCGCTCAGCCGTATGACAACCATGGTGAAGGACCGCAATTTCCACAAGACTTATCTCGCCATCGTGAAAAACCGTCCGCCGAAAGACGCCGACGAACTCAACGATTACATGGTGAAAAACGAGGCACAGAATAAGTCGTACATTGTGAAAGAGGGGACAAGCGGAGCGAAATTGGCAACGTTAAGATATCGCGTGGTCGGAAAATCTGACAATTATTATCTCCTTGAAATAGAATTACTTACGGGCCGCCATCATCAGATTCGCTGCCAGCTGGCTCACATCGGCTGCCCGATCAAAGGTGACTTGAAATACGGCTACCCGCGCTCCAATTCGGATGCGTCGATTTGCTTGCATTCTTATAAAATCACGTTTGAGCATCCGACATTGAAAACTGAAATGACAGTGGTAGCCCCGATGCCAAAAGGAATGCCTTGGGAAGCATTTAACTATTAAAAAACTATTAGCATTTCCCTTGGTTGACTGAGAAATTCAATTTCTTCCTCACTCAATTCAAACAAATTATCCCTAACAATCAGCATCTGCATGCCTGGTTTTAACACCAGTTTCCAAGGAAACTCCTCAAGCAAGTTCCCTTCGCAGTTGAGATCAATGAGCGATGGCATTTCCGACATATCAGGCATCGAAATCAGCTTGTTGTAACCCACTCCGAGTCGCTCCAGCGAGTCCATTTCCACAATCCAATCCGGAATTGTCAGAATTTTGTTGTGATGAATGTAGAAATATCTTAGAGAACTCAGAGCTCTCAGAGTATCTGGAATTGTTTCAATTTCATTATAGGAAAGATACAAATAATGTAAATTCTCGAAATTGCCAATAAAATCTGGTATTTTCTTGATATGATTCTTATAAAAGTCGAGGTGCTGCAAGTTTTCAAAACCTGAAATCTCCTCTGGAATCGTCACAAATTCATTTTCATAAAAAATGAGATGATGCACCTGCTTCAAATCGGCAAACGAAGCCGGCAGCGAACTCAACTTATTTTTACCCAAATTGAGATTCGTGCACTGCAAAACGCCAATGTTTTCAGGCAATTTCTCGATATTATTGCCTCCAATCGACAGCTTTTTGACTTTCGAAGCATGCTTGACGTCCGACTTCGTCAGTTTCAATCGGTTATGATTCAAATCGAGACTCCGCAGACTGTCGAGATGCGCGATGAAACGAGGAATGTGCCTGATTTTATTGTGCTCTAAATCAAGATGTTCGAGGTTTTTGCAGTGTCTGATGCTCGACGGAACGCGCTTAAGTTTATTGTCGAACAGTTTTATCGATTCAATCTTGTTGCCTTTCGGAAATTTGATTTTTCTCAGGCCGCATTGTTCGATGATGACGGTGCGCAGACTGTCGGATGCCAACAATTTTTTGTCAATTTTCCTGATGTTTTTGTTGGTTATCATCAGTGTGCCGTTTTCAATTTCCGCCGAAAACGGCACACTTGTCGAGCGTTTAGTGCCGCAGGAAAACAGCAGCATCAAAGTTAAAAAAAGGTATAATATCTTGATGTAGAGCCTCATTTCTTCACAAAAGTGATCGTCTCAATACCGATATCTTCCTTGAAGTCGTAGAAGCTGACGATGATTTTGCCGTCCTTCATCACGAAGCTGTAAGGCTGCTGATCTTCACCGCCGAGGGTGCTTCCGTCGGTATTCTTAGGCTGGATCGAGCCTGCCGATGTGCCATCGTAGGAATAGGTGAAGTCGAGGCCGACGTCTTCAAACACTGTCTGTGGAGTAGTCTTGCCGTCTTGATCTTGAGCCATGAGTTTCATCACAAACAAACCGTCGTTGTTGTTGTAGAAGTCCATTGTCATGTCCATGACAAACTTCGAGCCGTCTTTATAACCTGTACCGCTTCCCATCCAGTGTGTTCCTGAAAGTGATGTCAAGGTGTTTTCATTGCCTGTAAGCTGGAATTTGAAAGGCATTGTGTACTGTACTCTGACAGGCTCGCCGTTATTCATACCCGGTTTCCATTTAGGCATCATCTTCAACACTCTAACCGCTTCGGCGTCAATCTCGTCGCAAACGCCACGCAGCACTTGGAATGATGACAGACTTCCGTCTTTTTCAACAACAAAACCAATAAATACTCTGCCTTCGAGGCCTTTTTCCTTGGCCGATTCAGGATATTTCAAGTTTTTCTGGATGAACTCGAACATGGCTGTCGTTCCGCCAGGATATTCCGGGAAAACTTCTACTGCTCCGTAAACTTCCGAGTCGTCGTTTACAACAGTTTCAACGGCTTGTGTTTCAACTGTTTCAGTTGTTTCAACGGTTTTCTTTTCGGCAGGTTTATCGTTGCCATTTGATTTGCAGTTCGCGAACAATAACAGGGCGAACAGTGGCAGCGTTAGTAATGCCTTGATTACCACGCCCTTGGTTTTTTTGCTTTGAGTAATCATTTTGATTCTTTTTTTGGTTAATAAAAAACTGAAGTTATTGCTCATGTTGCTGAAATCGACGGCCGTGCACTGCTGCAAAATCAACATCATGTAGTTCTGTTTGTCAATTCCGGTGGCCACCACATCTCTGTCGGCCATATATTCGTGGAGACTCTGTAACTCCCTCTTATACAAGTAGATAATCGGGTTGAACCATTGGATAATCATCATCAGCTCCACAAAAAGTATGTCGGCTGAGTGGTGGTGTGCGATGTGGCTCATCTCGTGGCGCACAATCTCCTCGCTCACGTTCTCGTCGGGGAAGAAGGCGTAGTTGAAAAACGAATACGAGCCGTGTTCCTTTCCAGTGAAAACCGCAGTATATCCTGGCATTTTCTTCTTCGGCGAGCGGATGATCATGATTGCTATCCTTGCAAATTTCACCAGGAAAAGCGCCGTCATCACGCAAACACCTATTATATAAATGATCCAGATGTATTTCCAGATATTGAATTTCTGTGCCGGGGCTGGTGTTGTTGCGACTGCAATGTTTTCGTCGGCCATATTGTCAGCCGGAGTGCTTATCGCCACACCTTCGGCGGTGATTACCACCTCGTCGAGCATGATGCCTTGAAACAGGCTCTGGCGGTAGCTCACAATCTGCGGGGTGCTTCTGCCAATATAAAATCCGGCGGCCGGTAAAATGAGCGAGAAGCCCAGCGCGATGATGAGAAACGCACGGTTGAAAATCAGCCTGTTGCTGTTAATGAACAACAGACGGTAGGCCGCCCAGAGGAGCGCTATCGCGATTGCTATTGAAATTATATTTAGTGCCATAATCAGTCGTTTTTCATGCCGTCAATCATTTTCTTCAACTCATCAAGTTGCTCCATGCTGAAGTTTTCTTTCTTTGCGAAAGCTGATACAAGGTCGAGGTACGAATTGTTGAAATAATTCTCAACCAATCCTTTCAGCGAGCTCTCTGAATACTCCTCTTTACTTATTAATGGGAAGTAACGGTTTGCCTTGCAAAACGTCTCATGTCCCACAAAACCTTTCTTTTCCAGAATTCTGACGACGGTCAGCACGGTGTTGTAAGCCGGTTTAGGCTCAGGATACGCCGCCATTATCTCGTTGGCAAAACCGCTTCCGATCTTCCAAATCACCTGCATTACCTGCTCTTCCGCTTTAGTTAACTCTTTCATAACACGTCTTTTTTATGTAATTAACGCTGCAAATATACAACTTATTTTGTAATGTTGTAACTAAATTTTTAGTTAAAAATGAAAATATTTTATAACACACTGATAACCAATGTGTTATATGTGTAAAAAATTAGAAAAAATTTACATTAAATGGCAAAAGGAACCATCAACATTGCATTGACGGGTACTCCTCCTTGTTTGCCAGGATTGAATTTACCCAGTTTTTTACAGGCTTTTTTCAGAGCTTGTCTCAAAGGCTCGTTAGTTAATCTCAAAAGATCAACATCTCTTACGACTCCGTCACTGGTAATTTTCAGTTGCATGATGACTCTGCCTTTATAATCGCCCGAATATTCAAGATTGTTCTTGATGGTTTGTATAACTGCATCCGGACCGGCAGGATATGATGGCGATTCATCTACCATCTGGTAATAGACAGTGTCGGCGACGATTTCCTTGTTAAACATGTCATTGTTTTCAGCCTGACATTTTTGCACGTTGGCAAAAAGCAGAATTGCAAATACCGGCAAAGCCAATAAAATCCTATTCATATTATTAATTTTTAAGTTTCAGGGTGTAAAAATACAAATAGTATTTGGAAAAAGCAAATAAATTAATAAAAAAACCCCACCTATACACGATAGGCGGGGAAAAACAATATAAAGATTATGAAAAAAATTTTCTTTGTTTATTTCTTTGCTCCTTCCATGACGAGCTTTCCTTTGTAATAAAGGTCGCCGTCAACGTAGTATGCTCTGTGATATACGTGGATTGTGCCTGTTACCGGGCATGTTGCCAGTGTTGGAACCTCAGCTGTGTAGTGAGTTCTTCTTTTCGCGCCTCTTGTATGAGACTGTCTTCGTTTAGGATGTGCCATTTTACACTATTTTTTAATTATTACTTATCTATTCTATTTTTCAAATCTTTCATCATTTGTTTCCAAGGATTCTCTTCGTCATCCTCGTTTTCCGCCTCCGACTGAGAGAAGTTGTGCAGTTTTGCCAGGACTTCCTGGTTGCACAAGCTCTCGTCGTCGTGCGTTCTGTGAATCGGGAGCGACAGAATGATGTACTCATAAATCAAATCACTCAAATCGAACTCACTGTCGTTCTTTGTAATGATGATGACGTCGTCGTTCTTCTCATCGCCCTTCTCGCTACCGTATTTCAGGTAAACCTCGGCCGAATTTTTCACCTCCTGCTCATAGTCATCACCGCATCTGTCGCACTGAAGAACCACTTTTCCTTCAAATTTTAACGTCAAAACGAACATGGTTTCCATTTTTTCGACGCCCAAATGAAGGTTCACAACTCCTTTTTTCACCTCCGAATAATCTCTCTCTTCAAAGAACTTGTCATCTATAACATATTGATAATCAGTATGTCCGAACGGCAAGCCTGCCAATGGAATTGTGAAAATATGCTCTTCGTTCTTCATTTTATCCAATTCGGGGTGCAAAAATACAACTTTTTTTATTATGAATTACAAAAAATTAATTTTTTAAACATTCTTTCAACATTTCGTCCATCGGCTCGTATAACGG
>LUZN01000076.1 GCA_001603665.1 Bacteroidales bacterium Bact_22 | reverse complement strand
AATGTGTTTAGATATTGATATATTATTAAAATTTGTATCTTTGCAATTTGAAAAATAGATGATATCAATGTCTAAGCAATTGTTTTTCAATAAGTTCCAAGAGTTTATATCACAATATAAAAAAGTGGTGATTGTGTCGCACGTCAACCCGGATGGTGATGCAATAGGCTCGTCGTTGGCATTATATTTTTTCCTTAAGAAGTTCGGAAAAGATGTGAAAATAATAATTCCTAACGACTTCCCTTCGTTTTTAGCGTGGATGCCAGGCATTGAGAATATTTTGGTTTTCGATAAAAATTCAGAAAAAGGCATAGAATATCTCAATTCAGCTGAGCTGATATGTTATCTCGATTTCAATCATCCGTCGCGTACTGGCTTGTTACACAACGATTTATGTCATTGCAATAAAACTCCACGCCTGCTTATAGATCATCATCGTGACACAGATTATTCGCAATTTGCGATGTATCTGTCGGAATTTGAGACATCGAGCACGGCTGAACTCGTAGCGGAACTTATTCAGTATCATGGATTTGACAATTATCTTGACGAAAATATAGCTACTTGTCTGCTGGTTGGCATTATGACCGACACAGGCTCGTTTGCACATTCGATTTATCATCCTGAGACGTTTGAGATTTGCGGCAAACTGATATCTACGAAAGTCGATTATCAATTGATACACAGTAAGATATACAATACTTTCTCGGAAAACAGGCTGCGTTTGCTCGGCTTCAGCATCAGCAACAGGATGACGACGCTCGACGAGTATCATACGGCCTATATTTATCTGACAAAAGCTGATCTTGAGTCGTTTAACTATCAGGTGGGCGATACTGAGGGAATTGTGAATTATCCGCTGATGATCGATGGCATTAAAATGGCGGTGCTAATTACTGAACGTCAAGGAGTTATAAGGTTTTCGTTCAGGTCGAAAGGTGACTTTTCGGTACACGAATTGTCGAGGGCACACTTCAATGGTGGCGGACACACCAACGCGGCCGGCGGTACCCTGGAATGCAGTATAGAAGAGGCAATTCAGAAGTTGTTGGATGTTTTGCCGCAATATAAGGCTCTGCTGAATAAGTAATTTAAGTTATTGAATATCAAATAATTAAATCAAATAATCTAAAAGTTTTAAAAAAATGAAAAAAGTATTTTTAATGGTGACTGCATTATGCGTAATGCTCTCAGTGTTAACAAGTTGCGGCAATGGCAACGCTCCTAAGGGTTATAAGACCACTGATGGCGGTCTTTATTACCGTTTTCACACAAACAATGGTGGTGAGACACCGACTATGGGTGATTTGATCGACGTCACACTGGCATGCTCGGTTAACGACACCACCCCCATCATGCAGCCGGGCAGCAACCTGATGCGAATGATGGAACCTACTTATTACACTGACATCATGGAAGGTATTGCGTTGATGCACAAAGGCGACTCTGTGTCGTTTATCGTGAATATCGACTCGACATTCCGCTATGGTTTCGGCTACAACGAGCTTCCTGCAGAGTTTACAAGTACCGACGTCATGAGATTCGACGTTAAGCTCAACGATTTCTATCCGGAAAGCGAATATGTGAATAAGATGGTTGAATCGGTGAAGAACAAATATCCAGACGAGACTGAGCGCGCATACGCTGAAATGCAGCAGTATTTCGCAATGAACGGCATCGCTGCATCACCAACAGCATCGGGACTTTACTACGTGATGACAGAGGAAGGAAACGGCGAAATGCCTGAAAAAGGTGACAATGTGAAGGTTCACTACACCGGTAAGCTTCTCGACGGCACTGTTTTCGACTCATCGATCGAACGTGGCGAGCCTATTGAGGTTCCGATTGGAATGGGCTATGTAATCCCTGGTTGGGACGAAGGTATCATGCTGATGTCGAAAGGCGAGAAGGGCGTGCTTTACATTCCTTATTATCTTGCATACGGTCCTAACGGTGCAGCACCGGTCATCCCGCCGTTTGCAAACTTGATTTTCGAAGTGGAACTGATTGATTTTTAATCGATTGATTCGTAGAAATCCTCTTTGTTGGCGTGGTAGCAGTCGATGGCTGTGATGATCGCCATACAGCTCCAGACGGGAACGGCAAGTTTGTCGGTGTCGAGGAAGTTGTTGAGGGTTCCATGGATATAATAGCCAAACAGGGCTAGAGTAGAGGCGAGAACGAGGATCTTTGATTCCTTGTTCTTGCTTTTTTTGTAGGTCGTAAGTCCGCAGTACATGAAGGTTACGACTATCGAGACGACTATCAAAGCGCCCGGGATGCCTTGTTCTGAAAGGGTTCCGATGTATTCGCTATGCGCGTTGCCCATGTCGCCTTGGCTTGTGCTGATGATGGTCTTGTTTTTCGACTCCTGATAAGGGGCGTAGAGGAACTGGTAGGTGCCTGGTCCCCAGCCTACGACAGGTCTCTCCTCAAACATCCTGATCGCTGAGTTCCAACGGTTTATGCGCTCGAGGTTGGATGCGTCGGTGGTGATGTTGGTCATCGACTGGATGTTCTCGACGATGTTGCCTGACGCGTCCTGGTCGTTTTTCGACAGCGAGTCGAAGATTTGCTGTTGGAAGGTAAAGAACAAACCTACCAAAACCACAGTGATTACTGCTACATACTTGAATTTTATCTTCAGCAGCACCAGTGTCAGGACGCCGAGCGCGGCGATGAGGCTGATCCAAGAGGCGCGGCAGAACGACAGTATGATGGCCGCGATGAGAAGCAGGAGCACCATGGCGACCGATAACTTCTTGATTCTGCTTAGGTTAGGCATGAAGAGATAGGCTGCGCAGAGGACGATATATATCGCCAATGCCGCGCCGTAAGCAGTGTGGTCGTTGTAGAACGGCGTCATCACCCAGTGTGCCGAGTCGCCGTCGAAGCCGCGCGAGGCGTGATTTACGATGGTATATATGACGACGATGACGAGTCCGGCGATGTACAACCACACGAAACGGTTGATATTCTTGGGGTCTTTGAACAAAACAGCGCACAAGAAATATGCCGGGATGATGAACCAGAGTCGCGACACCATGAATTTTAGCGACACGACAGGAAGTTCGCTGGTTATAGTGGTGATTGCCATCCACATGAACATGATGTAAATGACAATAGATATTGGATGTCGCGTGATTTTTTTATCGAAACCTTTATCATGGAAGAGCTTGGCGACAAACATCACTAAAATACCGGCAAGCAGTGGTTCCGACGGTATCGAAACTGCCAGTCCGCCTGCCAGTCGCTCAAGTGTGATGGATAAAGGTGTGACGAAGGCTGTCAGGAGCAGCACTTTGTCGAATGAGAACACGTATAACAGCAGTATGCCTATCACTGCAGGCAGTGCAAAGGCTAGGTATGTCTCTTTTTTTACGAGAAAAAACAGTCCCACTGCGACGACTATGGCCGCAATGACATACAATGCTGCTGTTTTTACGATTTTGTGCATTATTTCACAAGATCTTTTTTGCTTTCCATGACGTAGACCACGAGGATGGAAATGAAGCATGCCGCGAGTCCGCAGAGTGCCACGACGACCCATCTGACAGGGTAGGTCTTCTTGTCGGCGACAAACGGTTTAGACACGACGTTTGAGAATGTCATGTTGGCATTGTAGAAGCGGAGTTCCTGTTCGTAGTCGACTTTCACCTCGCTGTAGGCCTTGCTTTCGTAACGGATGAGCTGGTTGAGCATAACCATCTCGGGACCGTATTGCTCCATGTTGGAAACGAGTTCGTCGTCGTCTTTCTTATTACGGCCGACGTAGTATTTGCTAACCTCGCGAGACTGAGCCTCGTAGTCGAGGAGGCCGTATTCGCTTGATAATTCGGCCATTCTGTCTTTCAGAGAGTCGATATAATGCTGCTTCTCTTCAAGTTGACCCTTGAACATGTTAACGGTCTCCAATCTCTTGATTTTATGCATGGTTCCGACTTTTTCGTCATAGAGACGGATGATGTCTTTAACCATATCGCAAGCCACCTGCGGGTCTTTATCCAACACTTTGATGAGGACAGCGTCGTAAGGAGTTCTTGAAATTCTGACATTATCGCGATATTCGCCGATTAACACCGTCTTCCAGTAAGGGTAGCTCTTGCTGATTTTGTAGTGCTCGAGCAGTCCGAAATGCTCAACCACCGAGTCCATAATCTCGTTCGACTGCATAATCTGAAGCATCTGCTCGGTGAAGGTCTCGTCGGAATAGGCCGAAACGTTGCCAGGGTAGAGCACTGCCTCCGATTTATACAGAGGAGTGATGAAACGAGGACCAGAGAAAATAGCGCCCAAAATAGCTGCTGCCACTGTGATGATGATGATGTGCCATTTCCATTTGAAGATGGTCTTAATCATTGAAGTGTTGTCAAAATATTTATCCATTTTTGTCTATTATTTGTATGCGTGAAAATAATCTACAAAAATAGTGAAAATTTTTTAATCACCCCTGATTTTTCTGAAATTATTTCTTAATGTTCTTTAAGGAAGAGAAGACGAGGTCTTTTATCTCATTGTAATTCAACATCTTAGTGATAAATGCAATGAGGATGCAGGCTGCTGTGGCTATGCCGAACGATACGCCCCAGTTCAAGGTTAAAGTCGTCGAAAGATATGCGCTGATGCTTATCAAAGCTATAAATACGATGAGTCGGATCCAGAAAGCGTTACCCAGTTTGAGGTTGAAGATCTTTTTGGCGATGAAGAACTGGATGACGCAGGTGACAAATTGCACGCAGAGACTGGTGAAAGCGGCGCCAACTGCCTGGAAATGAGGGATAAACAGACAATTCAGTGTGATGTTCAGAACCACGCCGCAGGCGGCAACAATGTTCAGATGTTTGAGGTTTCCGTTGGCGGTGAGTAAAGTTCCGAAGATGTAAGTCACTGATACTGATACGAAACTGCCCATCAGAATCATCAGGATGGTGGCTGCTTCATCGTTGTTTTGCGCCGGATACATTATCTCCATGAATTTGTGGCTGTAGAAGATGCAGAGCACCCCGATGATGCATGTCATTGACAAAATAATGCTAAACGATTGTTTAACAAGGCTTTGTAAGTCTTCTTTCGCTTTGATGACAGCTGCAAAAAGCGGCAGCAGAATCACCGAAAACAGGTAGGAGATGTTGTTTCCCGCGTCGAAAAGTCGCCATGCTCGAGCGTATACACCGGCTTGTGATGCGGCGATGTCGTCGGGCAGCAAACGCTCGATGAGAACGGGTTCCAGACGGTTGTAAAAACTCATCAGGAGTACCAGAAGGGCGTAGGGAAGACTCTTCTTGATGATCATAATCACAAACGGGATATTTATGCGAATCGTTAACTTTCCCGTGTGTTTCAGCACGATAGCGATGGCAATCAAAAGAGTTATGATGTAGGAAACCGTTTGCGAGTAGATGTAGACGTAGATGTTGAAATTGGCTCTCGGCACAAATCCTGACCAGAGGATGAAGCTGCAAATAAGAATCATCAGCACGCGGTCGAGAACTGAAAGCATGCTGTCGGTCTTGAAGAGTAGCAGAGCCGAGATGTTCGACCTGACGTAAAGGATGAACGACAGTAAAACCTGGTTAAAGCCAACTATAGCCAAGAGTTTCAGCTGCTCGCCACGGTATCCTATCAGCCATCCAATGGCGAAAATCACGATAAAATATAGGATGGTGAGGAGTATTTTCGCTTGCGAGATGCCCACGAAATGCTTGGAAAGCAGCTGGTTGTTCTGCGCAATGTTCCGGTTGTTGAAATTCGTCAGACCGAGGTCGAGGAGGATGTAAAAAAGATAGGAAAACTGCGAGATTGCGAGATAAAGTCCGTAAGAAGTGTCGCCTACGAGGTTTTGGACCGCTACGTCGATGCCCAAAATCCAGAACGGTTTGATCAAAAGATTGACAAACAGTAAAAAGATAATATTTTTTAAGAACTTCTTATTCATCCCTTCGTCTCAAAAGTCAAACGACGAAATATCTTTTTTATTGTAAAATAAAAATCAAAAATTAGCGTTGCAAAAATAG
>LUZN01000024.1 GCA_001603665.1 Bacteroidales bacterium Bact_22 | reverse complement strand
GCAACATTGTTAGTGGAGAATTTTCTCCATGTTAATATTTGCCAAAAAGCAATTTTTTTACATTTTTTTGTTCCTTTTAATTATTCAAATTATGTTAGCTGATTATTTCAATAATCCGCTCATGCCGATGTCATATTCCGGCGTGTCGGAGAAGTGGTATGAGGTGGCACGCTCCCGCGAAAAACGCCTCTTCCAAAGGGTCGATGTCTTTATGTATCTCTCAATGAGTCATGACAATGCGTTCGATTTGCTTTATGTCGCAATCGATGAGGTGAATCAACATCTGGTGAAGTGTTATCATGGCAAATTTATCGTAAAAATAGGAAATAACTATTTGATTATCCGTCAGGGTTTATGGAGAAAGAAATTTTTGATCATTGCAAATGATGATGAGAAAAATATTGTGGCTTTGACAAATCGAAGAAAATCAAAGGTTTGGGTGCTTTCAAAGAAACTGCCTTACGATAAAAATGCTTATGAAAATGTTTTAAAAGCAGTCGAAAATCAGGGTTTTGATATTGATAGTATTGAATTATTTTATGATGAGAAATTCAATAATTAAAACCGCCTGCTAAATTTATTTTTATTTTCAATAAAATAATTTCGTATATTTGCAAGTTTTATTGGTAATAATCCTTTGAGATGAATATATCAGAATTAACCGCTATTTCGCCCGTCGACGGCCGTTATCGTAAGAAAGTCGAGCATCTTGACGAGTATTTTTCAGAATTTGGACTAATCCGCGCCCGTGTGATGGTGGAGGTTGAGTATTTTATTGCTCTCTGCCAGATTCCGCTGCCACAGCTCGCCAGTTTCGACAAGAAGAATTTTCGTAAGTTAAGAAACATCGTTAAAAACTTTAAAGTCGCTGATGCTCAAGAGATTAAAGAGATTGAGAAGACGACAAACCACGACGTGAAGGCGGTTGAATATTTCTTGAAACACCGTTTCGACAAGATGAATCTCAGTCAGTACAAGGAGTTTATCCACTTCGGTCTGACTTCGCAGGATATCAACAACAGCGCGATGCCTTACACCATGATGAAGGCACAGAAAGAGCTGATTCGTCCAGCATTTGCTCAAATTGTCGAGAAGCTGAGAAATCTTGCTGAAGAATGGCGTGACATCCCCATGCTGGCCCACACACATGGCCAGCCCGCCAGCCCGACGCACCTCGGGAAAGAGATATTCGTCTTCGTTGAACGTCTTGAGGATCAATTGATTGAGCTCGATAAGATTCCGTTTACAGCTAAGTTTGGCGGCGCCACTGGTAACATGAACGCACATAAAGTGGCTTACCCGGACATCAACTGGCCGGAGTTTGCAGCGAAGTTTATCAAGAAACTTGGACTGAAACGTCAGCAAACGACGACGCAGATTGAGCATTACGACGTGATGGCGCAGTATTTCGACGCTTTGAAACGTCTCAATACCATACTGATCGACCTGTCGCGCGACATCTGGCTGTACATATCGATGGATTATTTCAAACAGAAAATCAAAGCCGGCGAGGTGGGCTCGTCAGCGATGCCACATAAAGTAAATCCTATCGATTTCGAGAATGCCGAAGGTAACCTCGGAATGGCAAACGCCATCTTCGAGCACCTCAGCCGTAAGCTCCCGATCAGCCGCATGCAGCGCGACCTCACCGACTCGACGGTGACACGCAACATCGGAGTGCCGCTGGCACATACTTTAATAGCAACAAGCTCATTGTCAAAGGGTTTGGATAAACTAATCCTCAACGAGGCCAAGCTTCGTGCCGACCTGCAGAACAACTACGCTGTGGTAGCCGAAGCAATCCAGACCATCCTTCGTCGCGAACAGGTGGAAGGCGCCTACGAGCTGCTGAAAGGTCTGACGCGCACCAACGAAAAGGTGACTCGCGAGTCAATAGATGCATTCATTGACCAACTGCCTGTTAGTCAAGCGGTTAAGAAAGAGATGCATGCCATCACTCCGGAAAACTACACTGGTTTTAACTTTGAAAACAAGTAAAAAATGACAAAAAGAAAGAATTTTCGCAGGATACTTCACTATGTTAAGCCTTACTGGTTTAGCATCTTGATGAATATCTTCTTCAATATTTTGGCGATTGTGTTCTCGCTGTTCTCGTTTTCAATGGTTGTGCCGTTCCTGAACCTGCTTTTCAATCCAGACAACCTGACAACTGTAAAACCTGAATTTGCGCTTGATACCGACACGCTCTTGGCTATGCTCGACTATTATGTGAGTTATATCATCAACGCCAAAGGTCAGGAAGTCGCACTGATTTTCATATGTATACTGCTTGTCGTGGCGTTCTTCCTGCGAAACCTCACGACATATTTCGCTTTGTATTTCATGGTCGGTGCCCGTGCAGGTACCATCAAAGATATCCGCAACGATTTGTACAAAAAAATCATGATCCTGCCGCTGTCGTTCTACAGCCATCATAAGAAAGGCGACATCATGGCGCGAATCACCACCGACGTGCAGGAGATTGAAGTCTCGATAATCAGTTATCTCGACGTTTTCATCAAATCGCCACTCACCATAGCTGCATATTTTGCATATATGCTTGGCGTCAGCTGGCGTCTGACACTCTTTGTGGTGCTTCTCCTCCCAATCGGAGGTCTTATCATCGGCGTGATTGGCAAGTCGCTCAAGAAAGACTCCCTCGACGGACAGAACAGATTCGCGGGAATGCTTGCCACCATTGAGGAAACCATAGGTGGACTGCGTATCATCAAGGCATTCAACGCCATCGGATATTCGAGCGAGAAATTCAACGAGCAGAACGGCCGCTACACCAGAGTGATAAAATTTGTGAACCGTAAGCGTGACTTGAGTTCACCGATGAGTGAGTTCCTCTCGTCGATCATCATCTCGATAGTGATTTGGTTTGGCGCCACCTTGATATTGAATGCTGCCAACATCCCCGATGCGGTGCCTAGCATCACAGCAGCTAATTTCATAGCTTACATTGTGGTGTTCTCGCAAATCATCTCACCTGCGAAGTCGTTCTCGCAAGGTTTTTATAGCTTGCAAAAAGGTATGGCTTCGGCCGATCGTATCTTCGAAGTGCTTGACGCTGAAGAGGTTATAGTTGAAAAAGAAAACGCCATCTCACTTCCTGACTTTAAAGACTCTATCGTTTACAACAACGTGAGTTTCCATTATAACGAGGTTAACGTGTTGAAAAACATCGACTTAACCATTCCGAAGGGCAAGATGATAGCTCTCGTTGGCGAGAGTGGCGGTGGTAAATCGACTTTGGTCGACCTGCTTCCGCGATTCTATGATGTGAGTGTGGGCTCAATCACCATCGACGGCACCGACGTGCGCGACTTCAAGATCTGCGACGTGCGCGGTTTGATGGGCATAGTCTCGCAGGAAAGTATCTTGTTTAACGACACCGTATTTAATAATATAGCGTTCGGACTGGAGCATGCCACACGTGAGGCCGTCATCGAGGCGGCAAAGATCGCCAACGCCCATGACTTCATCATGGAGATGGAAGACGGCTACGACACTTACATCGGCGACCGCGGCATGAACCTCTCGGGCGGACAGCGTCAACGTATCAGCATCGCACGCGCAGTGCTGAAGAACCCGCCTATCCTGATCTTGGATGAGGCTACCTCGTCGCTCGACACTGAGAGCGAACGTCTGGTGCAGGAGGCATTGGCAAAGGTCATGACAAACAGGACATCCATTGTGATTGCACACCGTTTGTCGACGATTCAGAATGCCGACGAGATTCTGGTGTTGGTGAAAGGACAGATTGTGGAGCGCGGCAAACACGAGGAACTCATCGAAAAAGGTGGAGTTTACAAGCGTTTGACCGACCTGCAGTCGTTTAATTAGAATTGTTTTTTGAAATTTTAGAAATAAAAATTAATTTTAAAATGGATCTTAGTAAAGTTGTTGCCATCTCTGGCAAACCAGGTCTTTTCCTCGTCACAACAAACGGCGGAGGAAAACTTATTGTTGAGTCGTTGCTCGACGGAAAACGTATTCCTGCTTTCGCAAACGACAAAATCAGTTCTCTTGAGGAAATCAGCATCTTCACGACAGGTGAGGACAAGCCTCTGAAGGAAGTTTTTATGAGCATTCACGAGAAATTGGGCGATAATATCGGTTTCGACCCTAAAAAGGCGTCGCCGGTTGAATTGAAAGAGAAGTTCATGCTCGTGTTGCCTGACTACGACGAAGACGCTGTGTATCAATCAGATATGAAGAAAGTGTTCCAGTGGTATCAGCTGCTCAACGACAAGAAAATCCTTGATTTCACTCCTGAGAAGGAAGAGAAAGCCGAGGAAGCTCCAGCTGAGAAGAAGGCAGTGAAGAAAGAGACTAAGAAAGCCGCTCCTAAGGCAGCTCCGAAGGAGAAGAGCGTGAAAGCTGCTGCAGCACCTGCAACAAAGTCGACAAAGAAGCCTAAGAAGGTGTAATGAAGAAACTTATTGATTTTCAGTTAGTTGACAAGCAATCGTTTCAGCGTGCTGCGTTGCTGCGGCTGCGTTGCGATGAGCCGTTGCCGGAAATTCGTGGCGGGCAGTTTGCCAACGTGCGCGTCGACGGCTGCGACAAGGCATATTTGCGTCGTCCGATATCAATACATGACGTTGATTATCAGAGTAATACGCTTGATTTGCTCATTCAGGAGAAGCACGAAGGCACGAAGAAACTGTGTGCTTTGCCGGTAGGAGCGAAGGTTAACGTCGTGTTGCCATTGGGAAACGGTTTCACCATGCCCGAAAAGGACGACAACATCTTACTGGTGGGCGGCGGCATCGGGATTGCACCTTTATTATATTTTGCAAAGAAATGCAATTATCTGCAGAATATCAATTTCCTGCTTGGCGGCCGTACACAAGGCGATTTGATGTTGCTCGAGCGTTTCCGTAACGAAGGCGACGTGTTTATTACCACCAACGACGGCTCGATGGGCGAGGAGGGCTTTGTGACCGACCATAGTCTGTGGAAGACGATGAAAATCAATAAGATATATGCTTGCGGACCAATGCCGATGATGAAGGCAGTGGCCAAGAAGGCAAGAGAGATGGGCATCTGGTGTGAGGTCTCGCTCGAGAACCAGATGGCTTGCGGAATAGGAGCGTGCCTCTGTTGTGTGGAGAACACCAAGGAAGGCAATGTGTGCGTGTGCAAAGAAGGTCCCGTGTTTAATATCGAGAGGTTGCTATGGTAAAGACAGAGATAAAACTTAAGGGTTTGACCCTGAAGAATCCCGTCATGACGGCGTCGGGGACGTTCGGCTATGGCGAGGAATATGCCGATTTTGTCGACCTCTCGAAACTTGGCGGCATCATCGTGAAAGGCACCACCTTGCATCATCGCGAGGGTAATCCTTATCCGCGCATGGCAGAGACGCCGATGGGTATGCTCAACTGTGTGGGCCTCCAGAACAAAGGCGTCGACTATTTCATCGAGACGATCTATCCGAGAATCAGGAACTTTGAAACTAATGTGCTTGTCAACGTAAGTGGCTCAAACATCGACGATTACGTCACGGCAGCCGCTAAGATTGACGCGCTGGAAGACATTCCGGCTATCGAGCTCAACGTGTCGTGTCCCAATGTGAAACAAGGTGGTATGGCGTTTGGCGTCACCTGCTCGGGCATAGAGCAGGTGGTGAAGGCGGTGCGTGAGGTCTATCACAAACACTTGATGGTGAAACTCTCACCGAATGTGACGAACATTGCTGAGATCGCACTCGCCGCCGAGGCCGCTGGCGCCGACTCAGTCTCATTAATCAACACTTTGCTCGGAATGGCCATCGATGCTGAGACAAGAAAGCCGGTGCTTTCGATGGTTACAGGCGGCTTGTCGGGCGCTTGCGTGAAACCAGTGGCTTTACGCATGGTGTGGCAAGTCTCGAAGGCAGTGAAAATCCCGGTCATCGGCCTCGGCGGCATTTCATCGGCTACCGATGCGATAGAATTCATGCTTGCCGGAGCCTCGGCAATACAGATTGGAACAGCCAACTTCATCGACCCAGCAATATCAGCGAAAGTCGCAAAAGGCATCGTGGAATATTGTGAACGACAAGGAGTGGAGGACGTTAATGAACTGATTGGAGGGATGATTATATAATGTTAACCTCCGGTCGGATTTCGATTCCGAATTTTTCTTTTACAGAATCTTGAATTTTCTTCATCAAATCCAGGATTTCCTGGGGTTTTCCGCCGCCGTAGTGGACAAGGACGAGGGCTTGTTTGTCCCAAACACCAACATGGTTTTCGCGATAACCTTTCCAGCCGGCACGGTCAATTAACCAGCCTGATGGGATTTTGATGAAATTATTATCGGCCGGATAAGACGGAATTTCCGGATATAACCCTTTCAATTCCAAGAATTTATCATTTGTGACGATGGCATTTTGGAAGAAACTGCCGACACTGCCGACAACACCTACTTCAGGCAATTTCTCGGCACGAATCGTCTTTACAGTCGCTGCGACATCCTTAATTGTCGGATTCGTTATATTATTGTTAATCAAATAATTACGAATGTTACCGTAATCCAGTTTCAATTCACTGTGTTTCTTTAAAATGAAATCGACGGCGAAAATGATGGACGTGGCACGCCGCGTCCTTACAGGGGCTTTGAAAACGGAATTACGATAAGAAAAATGGCATTCATCATTGCTGAAAACCTTAATTTTCCCTGTCGTCAAATCAATCGTATGTACTTGATACACGGCGTCTTTTACCTCTGCGCCGTAGGCTCCGATGTTTTGGACAGGTGCTGCTCCGACTTTTCCTGGGATGTCGGCCAGGTTTTCCAAACCGTAAAGACCTTTCGCGACGGTGTAATCGACGAAATCTTTCCAAACCTCACCGCAATAACTGCGAATCATGACGGTTTTATCAGTCTCTTCAAGCGTTTCGATGCCTTTCAGATTTGGGTAAACGACAAAACCATCATATATTTCATTGGAGAAAAGAATATTGCTGCCGCCACTGAGAATCAAGACGCGATTAATCGCATCTCTGCACTGGATAAATTCAGGATTCTGAATCAAATGATGAATATCGTCCATCGTTTTCAATTCCTGAAAATACCTCGCCTTCACGTCAAATCCGAAGGTGTTGAGCTCGCGCAACGGGAAATTTTTCTCCATTCCTGAAATTTTTTTCAAAAATAAACAAAATTTGTCAAACGACAAGAGAAAATCTGTAATTTTATAGCTTGAAATTTTAGTTGAATTGAAACGTGTTATTGTCTCGGTAATCAACGACTTAGTGACTGACCAGCGTGTCAACAAGTCGTGCCTGACCCTCCAAAAGGCGGGGTTTGAAGTGCTTCTTGTGGGTCGTCGGCAGCGCAAATCGCCTCATATGGACGAGCGTCCTTACAAATCGCGTCGCATGAAGCTGCTGTTCGAGAAAGGTCCGCTGTTCTATGCCGAGTTCAATTTCAGACTATTCCTATTTCTGTTTTTCCATCGCTGTAACTGTCTGTTATCCAATGATTTAGATACACTTTGGCCAAATTACTGGATTTCAAAACTGAAACGCGTCCCGTTGATCTACGACAGTCACGAATATTTCACGGAAGTGCCCGAATTGGTTAGTCGTCCGAGAGTTCAACGCATCTGGAGACGTATCGAGGAACGCATCTTGCCGAAGATGAAAGAGATGATAACGGTGAACGAGTCGATTGCCGACCTTTTCCGTAAGAAATACGGCATAAAAGTGCATGTCATCCGCAACATACCGATGCGAAAAATGCTTCCGGCACCTGCCTCTCGCGAAGGAATCGGTCTGGATCCCCAAAAGCATATCCTTGTCCTGCAAGGCTCAGGTATCAACATCCACCGCGGCTCGGAAGAACTGGTCGATGCTATGGCATATCTCGATGATTGTCAGTTGGTTATCATCGGTGGAGGAGATGTGTTGCCGATTTTGAAAGAGAAGGTCGCGGCGAATCATTGGGAAGATCGAGTGAAGTTCTTCCCGCGCATGCCTTATCAGAAGATGATGGCTATTACACAGCTTGCCGACCTTGGCTTCACGCTCGACAAAGACACTAACCTCAACTACCGCTTCAGTCTGCCGAACAAGCTGTTCGACTACATTCAGGCCAACGTGCCGATTGTGGCGTCGCATCTGCCTGAGATTGAACGGATTATCAAAGAATACAACATTGGGACGTTCATTGACAACCACGACCCTAAAACCATTGCCGATACCATTCAAAATGCATTAAAAGATGAAAAGAATTTGGCGCAATGGAAAAATAATCTTATATTTGCAGCCCAGAACCTCTGTTGGGAGAATGAAGAGGAGGTTTTGCTGAAGATATATGAGAAATACGTCTGATAATCAAATACATATCGTTAGTTTTGACATCCCGTGTCCGGTGAACTACGGCGGTGTTATCGACGTGTTTTTCAAGCTCAAGGCGCTCGTGGAGCGTGGTTTCAAGGTTCACATGCACTGTTTTGAGTACGGCCGCGAGCGGAGCGAGCGGCTCGAGGCGTTGTGCGAGTCGACACATTATTACAAGCGCGACATGTCGTTTGTGAATTTCTTCAGCAAAAAGCCTTTTATCGTAACTTCAAGAATATCAGAGGATTTGATTCAAGATCTGCTCAAGGACGACTATCCGATAATCCTCGAAGGTCTGCATTCGTGCGGCGTTTTGCTCGACCCGAGGATGAAAGGCCGTAAGATTTTTGTCCGCACGCATAACGTAGAGCACGAGTATTATCAATATCTGGCGAAGACTGAGAAAAAACTGCGTAAGAAGCTCTTCTTGAAGATCGAATCGCGTAAGCTTCGCAAGTTTGAGTCGATTTTGGCTGAAGCCACAGGAATTCTTGCTATTTCAAATAAGGATTACGAGTATTTTCAGCAGTTGTATAATAATGTGTATCTGATTCCTGCTTATGCCGGCTTCGATAAGGTAGACGTGCTCGAAGGTCAGGGCGATTTTGTACTTTACCACGGAAATCTTGACATTTCAGAGAATTACAACGCTGCTGAATTCTTGATTGAAAAAGTCTTCAAAGGCACAGGCATCAAGTTGAAGATTGCAGGTATGAATCCGCCGCGTCATCTGGTGAAACTCATTGAAAAAGAGCGCAACGTTGAGCTTATTGAAAACCCGGAAGACGATGCTTTGCAGGAGCTTATCCGCAATGCGCAGATCAATATTCTGGTCACTGCACAGTCGACCGGTTTGAAGTTGAAGCTGCTGAATGCTTTGTTCAACGGACGTTATTGTGTGGTCAACGATAAGATGGTTGAAGGCTTGGATATCAACGACTTATGCATTGTTGCTAATACTGCCGATGAGATAAAGACAGTGGTGACCGACCTCATGGCGAAGCCTTTCGTCGAGGAACAGGTTGAAATCAGGAAGAGTAGGATGGATGCTTTTTACAATTCTTCGCGTACCACCGACAAACTCGTTGAGTTACTTGGCTGATTCGGTGATTGTGCCGTTGGCGCAGCTTATCACGCGCGAAGGATATTTCAAAATCAGGTTGTAGTTATGTGTCGCCATCAAGATGGTGGTGCCGTTGTCGCGAATCTTCATGAGAAGTTTCATGATGTCGTTGGTCGTCTCGGGGTCGAGGTTGCCTGTCGGCTCGTCTGCCAAAATGACACTCGGGTTGTTGAGCAGTGCTCTGGCGATGGCCACGCTTTGTTGTTCGCCTCCTGACAGCTGGTGAGGCATCGACTTGCGTTTGCCTTGCAGTCCAACGAGTTGCAGCACCTCATCTATGCGTCGGCTGATGCCGTTATCGTCGTCCCAGCCTGTGGCTTTCAGCACAAACGAGAGGTTTTGCTCGACATTACGGTCGTAGAGCAGCTGGAAATCCTGAAACACTATGCCGATTTTACGGCGAAGCATCGGGATGTCCTTACGTTTGATGTCGATGAGGTTGAATCCGGCGATGTCGAATTGTCCGTCTTTAGCAGGAATATCAGCGTAAAGCGTCTTCAGTAGCGATGACTTTCCTGAGCCGCTGCGGCCGATGAGATACACAAATTCGCCCTCGTTGATGTCGAGGTTTATGTCTTTCAGGATCTGGTGTTCGTGCTGGAACACCGAGCCGTTTTTTATTGATATCACTGCACTCATGACGTAGTTTTTTACCATTTTGAACTGCCGCCGCCACCGCCGAAATGACCTCCGCCGAAGCCTCCGAAGCCGCCAGAGCTGCCTCCGCCCCATGAGCCTCCCGACGAGCCCCAGCTGCTGCCACCTCTGTTGTTGCCTCTGCCGAATCCCGACAACAGTATGCCCCACAGCAGGCCCCTCCAGAAACTGGCATTGCCAGCGCCGCCTTTGCCACCTTTAGTGAAGGCACGGAGGACGAGGTATATGATTAAAAATATGATTCCCACCATGATAAGGCCGGCGGGATCATCATCGTCAGCGTATTTGTCAGCTTTATAAGCCCCTGACGCCAGTCCGATGATGGCGTTGACAGCGTTGTCGATACCTCTGTAATAATCGCCTTCTTTGAAGGCCGGGATCATCTCTTTTGTACGGATTCCATAGTTCACAGCGTCGGTGACATAAGGCTCCATGCCATAGCCGACCTGTATCGAGACGTCGCCGAGTTCGTCGGCCGTCTTAGGCTTGACTAGGATCACGACGCCGTTGTTGTTTTTGGTTCCAACGCCCCATTTTTCACCAATCTGATAAGCGAAGTCGTCGGATGTGGTGCCGCCGAGACTTGTCACGGTGACGACACAGATTTGAGTGGAGGTGCTGTCGTTGTATGCCACGAGCTTGTGCTCCAACGCACGCTCTTGCTTGTCGCTCAAGATATCAGCGAAATCATTGACAAGTCGAGGCGGCACAGGTCTCGCCGGAATTTTCTGCGCAAGACCTATGCAACCTGCGAATATCAATGCCAGTGTGAGGCAAAAATATTTTTTAAGCATTAAAACTCAACCTTTGGAGCTACCTCTGAACCTGCTTGTGCCTTGAAGTAACCGACTTTTTCGAAGTCGAACATGCTGGCGATGATGTTACGAGGGAACTTTCTGATATACTGGTTGTAATCCATTGCCGTCTCGTTGAATTTCTGACGTTCAACAGTGATGCGGTTTTCTGTTCCTTCGAGCTGTGACTGCAACGCCATGAAGTTCTCGTTGGCTTTCAGGTCAGGATAACGCTCGATTGACACGAGGAGTCGTGACAATGCGCCTGACAGCTGATCCTGTGCTTCCTGGAACTGTGCGAGTTGCTCTGGAGTGATGTTGCTCGGGTCGATGGTAACGCCTGTCGCCTTGGCACGTGCCTCGATGACGGCTGTCAGAGTTCCCTGCTCGTGCTCGGCATAGCCTTTCACTGTCGCGACGAGGTTAGGGATGAGGTCAGCACGACGCTGGTAGACGTTCTCCACCTGTGCCCACTGTGCCTGAACGGCCTCCTGCTTCATGACCATTGCGTTGTAGCCCGACTTGAACCACAGATAAATTGCCAAAACGATAGCAACGATGATGACAATTGTGACGATTTTACTCTTTTTCATTGTAGTGATTTTAAGTTAATACTTTATTTTATTGTGTTGAAATTTCTACTTATAAACTCACTTAACTCTTTGCCTTTCAAGAGGTTCTTCGACAATCTCGCGAGGTCGTACAGCTGGTTGACGACGGCTTTGCGTTCATCTTCCGGCTTGTCGAGCAGCGTGGCGATGGCGGCGTTGTTGGTGTTGAGCATCAGGGTGTAGCTGTCGGGCATGTCGCCCCACATCGGCATTCCACCCATCTGGTTCATCTCCTTGTAACGGCGCATCCACTCGTTCTGGATGATTTCTACAGGCGCCTCATTCTCGTCCAGAGTGCTGAACTCCACGCTGAAATGTGTCTTGTCGATGACATCCTCAAACGCCTTCTTTACATCTTCCTTCTGCTTGTCGTCGAGCTTCGATTCTTTCTTAACATCCTCTTTTTCAATGAGTTTGTCGATAATGTTCGAGTCGACGCGAGCAAACGAGGTGTGCTCAAACTTCTGCTCAAACGTGCTGATGAAATGCGAGTCAAGCATCCCGTCGAGCATCAAAACGTTGTAGCCGCGCTCCTTGGCCTTCTCGATGTTGGTGTACTGCTCATCGAGATTTGTCGCGTACAAATATACAACATTTCCGTCTTTGTTCTTCTGATTTTCTTCAATTAATTTTTTATACTCCTCAATGGTGTAATATTTCCCGTCGGTATCCTTGAAAAGCATAAATTTCTCAGCTCTTTCGAAGAACTTCGGGTCGGCAATCATACCGTAAACGATGAAAATCTTGATGTCATCCCATTTCTTCTCGTAATCTGCGCGGTCTTTCTTGAAGAGTTCCTCAAGTTTTTCGGCCACCTTTTTAGTAATATAAGAAGAAATCTTCTTCACGTTCTGGTCATTCTGCAGGAATGAACGGCTTACGTTCAACGGGATATCTGGCGAGTCGATGACGCCGTGCAACAGACTCAAGAAATCAGGCAAAATACCCTCGACTGAATCGGTCACAAACACCTCGTTGCAATAGAGCTGGATCTTGTTGCGCTGGAACTCGTAACGGTTCGAAATCTTAGGAAAATAAAGTATTCCAGTAAGGTTGAACGGGTAGTCGACGTTCAGATGAATATGGAACATCGGCTCGGTGAAGTTCATCGGGTAGAGGGTGTGGTAGAATTCGTTGTATTCCTTATCTTCGATGGTCGATGGAGCTTTCTTCCAAAGTGGTGCCACGTCGTTGATAATCCAAGGTTTTTCGACTTCTTTGGTCTTCTGTTTGCCGTCTTTATCTTTATCACCTTCAATCGGTTCCTGCACTTTTTTCGTTCCGAATTGAATCGGCACCGACATGAATTTGCAGTATTTATTGAGCAACTCGCGAATCTTGCTTTCTTCGAGGAAATCGGCACAATCGTCTGAAATATAAAGGATTACGTCGGTACCGCGGTTGGCCTTCGCGATAGGATTCATTGTATACTCAGGCGAGCCGTCGCACTCCCAGATGACACCTTTTTCGTCGTCTTTCTGGGCGTAAGACTTAGTGATCAGCGACACTTTCGACGACACCATGAAAGCTGAGTAGAAGCCCAAGCCAAAATGTCCGATTATGTTGGCAGCCTCGGCTTCGCTGTTGGTCTTGAATTTCTCGACAAACTCGGTGGCGCCCGAGAAAGCAATCTGGTTGATGTATTTGTCGACCTCTTCCTCTGTCATTCCTATGCCGTTATCGCGCACAGTAATAGTCTTTTTCTTCTTATCGACCTCCACTTTGATGGTCAAATCGCCAAGCTCGCCGTTGAATTCGCCAGCAGATGCCAAGGTTTTCAGCTTCTGTGTAGCATCGACAGCATTACTGATTATCTCACGTAAAAAAATCTCGTTTTCCGAGTATAAAAACTTTTTAATTACCGGAAAAATGTTTTCCGTTTTAACTCCAATAGAACCTGTTTGCATATCTTTTTGTATTTAAAATTCAAAATTTAAAGATTTAAAATTTA
>LUZN01000023.1 GCA_001603665.1 Bacteroidales bacterium Bact_22 | reverse complement strand
ATACAGTAATTACAAACTACAAAATTAGAGATTATTTTTTACAAAAACAAAATTTTTAATAAATTAATTATAGGTGTCGAAATGAAAAAAAAATAGTATCTTTGCAAGTTAGATAAATATGCAATTAACGATTTAATTAAAATAAAATGAAGAAAACCCTTTTATTTATTGCCATTTTGGCCATCTCAACGGTTAAAATGTTTGCAGGACCAATCGACGCTCAGCGCGCGCAGCAGATTGGACAGCGTTTCATGGGTGCTAAGACTGGATGGGCAAAGACTAACATTCAGATGGTTTACACTTCTGCCACACGCGGAAATGTTGACTATTACGTCTTTAACGTGCCGGGCAACAACGGCTTTGTCATCGTTGCCGGTGATGACCGCGTAAAACCGATTCTTGCTTATTCTACAAGCGGTAAATTTGACCCGAACAATATCGCCGACGGTTTTGAATTTACATTAAACTCGTTCAGTCATGAGATTCAATACGTTAGAGAGCATAACATCGATGCTACAGCCGACATCACAGCTGAGTGGAAGTCGGTCAGCGAGACGGGTTATATTAATAAAGAGAAAAAAGATCGCCGTTTGGTGGGACCTCATTGCCAGACTACCTGGAACCAGAATTGGCCTTACAACAGCCAGTGCCCTGAAGACGAAGAAGGCAGCGGAGGCCGTGTTTATGCAGGCTGCGTCGCCACCGCGATGGGACAGGTGATGAAATACTGGAACTATCCTGAGCAAGGCACAGGCTCGCACACTTATAATCCTGACGGTTACGCTCAGCAGACAGCCAACTTCGGTGAAACTGAGTATCATTTTGAACTCATGCCTAACGACCTCGACTCGTTGAGCACACCGGATGATTACTTCTACATTGCACAGTTCCTGCATCATTGTGGCATTGCCGTCGACATGCAGTATAGCGGTCATGGCAGCGGCGCCTACTCTTTCGACGTACCGACTGCTTTGACTAACTATTTCGGCTATTCTACCGACGAGTTGGAACAGCAAGGTTTCTGGGGGTTTTACTTCTATACCAATGAACAATGGATTGAGATGCTTAAAAATGGCGGCCTCAATGAAGGTATGCCGTTATATTACAGCGGCTCCGACGACAACGGCGCTGGCGGTCACGCCTTTGTGTGCGACGGCTATGATGAGAACGACTACTTCCACTTCAACTGGGGATGGAGCGGCAAAGACGACGCATGGTGCCCTATCGGAGCGCTCAACACAACCAAATACGCCTTCAACGACTCGAACGCCTTCATCGGACATATTCAGCCACAGGACGACAATTATTACCAGCGTCCGGAAAACATCACCGACCTTGAACTTGTTGAAAACAGAGACAACAGCGTAATGCTCCGCTGGACTAACCCTGCCACAAAACTCAATGGCGATCCGCTTGATGATTTCGACATCAATATCTATCGTAACGGAGAACTCATTGAAGATTCATTTTTCGGCCAGATGCCTGGAGCCGAGATGAATTACACAGACGAGAACCTCGAAGAAGGCCTCTACCAATATGCAGTGACGATTGTAAACAACTACGGTTTCAGCCGTAAAGCATACGCCACAATACTTGTGGGCGACAAGTGCGACATCATCTTTGAGCTCACCGATGAAGGCGGCGACGGCTGGAAAGGCGCCTGTATCAGCGTAACCGACGCTGAAGGTAACCGCATCGGCAAAGCCACCATGGAAGCCGGCTCATCAAAGACCGTCGTGCTGCCGCTGCTGAAGGGTAACCTCAACTTCATTTGGAACCACGGCTGGTATCACACCACCGAGCAATACGACACCGACTATGAGTGCGCTTTCGTCATCAAGAATAGCGCAGGCGAGGTTTTGTACACCTCAGGTGAACACGTCGACGGCGTCTTCATGACCTACAACAACGACTGCGAGCACACGGCTGTAGCTGAAATCAGTGAAAACAACGTCAGCCTCTACCCTAACCCTACCAACGGAATTCTCAACATCGAAGGCAACGGAGAGATGACCATTTCTGTAATGAACACACTCGGACAAAAAGTTCTTGAAATAGCCGCCACCGACAACGCCACAATCGATTTAAGCGGTTTCGGATCAGGAATCTATATGGTGAGAATCGAAACAGGAACTGGTGTAAAGACAGAGAAAATAGATAAAAGATAAAAGAGTAAAGAGAAAAGAGAAAAACTTGAAATCACAGTGAGATTTCAAGTTTTTTTTATATCTTTGCGGTCTTAACCATTATTAACTTAATTCAAAATAAAATGAAGAAAACTCTTTTATTTATTGCTATTTTGGCCATTTCTATTGGTCAATTGTTTGCAGGGCCTGTCGACGTTCAGCGCGCTCAGCAGCTTGGACAGCGTTTCTTAAGTGCTCAGGTCAGTCTTGCTTATGCCTCAGCGACACGCGATGCCGTTGATTATTACGTGTTTAACGTTCCTGGCGACAATGGTTTCGTCATCGTTGCCGGCGACGACCGAGTGAAGCCTATCTTGGCATATTCAACCACAGGAAGCTTCGATGTCAACAATCTTTCAGACGGTTTCGGCTTTACGCTCAACAGTTTTTCTGAAGAAATCCAATATGTTAGAGAGCATAACCTTGAAGCTACAGCAGACATAGCTGCTGAATGGGAATCTGTTTCGAAAAACGGCGTTATCAATATAGGTAGGGGAAATCGCGCTGTTGTAGGTCCGCTTCTTCAGTCAACCTGGCACCAGAACTTCCCATACAACAGCCAATGTCCTGAAGATCCTGATGGTAATGGCGGTCATGTCTATGCCGGATGCGTCGCCACAGCTATGGGACAGGTGATGAAATTTTGGGACTACCCGGCACAGGGAGATGGTTCGTACACTTATTATCCTGGTGGTTATCCGCAACAAACTGCCAACTTTGGTGAGACTGAATATCATTTCGAATTGATGCCTAACGACCTCGACTCGTTGAACACTGAGGAGGATTATTTTTATATTGCCCAATTACTGCACCATTGCGGCATTGCCGTGGAAATGATATACGGCCCCGACGGCAGCGGTGCCTTTTCTGGTGACGTTCCTCCAGCGTTACGCACCTATTTTGGATATTCTTGCGATGACCATATCACCAACTATGGCGGTGGTTTTTGGGGCCCCGGCTACTCCAACGAAGAATGGATCCAGATGCTTAAAGACGGCGGTCTCGACGAAGGCATACCGTTATATTACAGCGGTCAGGATGATCACGGCGCAGGTGGCCACGCCTTCGTATGCGACGGCTACGATGAGAACGACTATTTCCACTTCAACTGGGGTTGGAGCGGCAAAGACGACGCTTGGTGCCCAGTCGGAGCGCTCAACACAACAAAATACGCATTCAACGAACTTAATGGCTTCACAGGACATATCATCCCAGACTCACCGGAGTATTTCCAGCGCCCTGAATGCATCACCAACTTGGAATTGGTTGAAAACAGAGACAACTCAGGCGTAAGGATTAAGTGGGTCAACCCAGCCAACAGACTCAACGGCGAGCCGCTTGATAATTTCGACATTTACATCTATCGCGACGGAGAACTCATCGCAAATGCATTTTTCGGTCAAACGTCCGGCTCTGAGATGGTTTATGATGATTTTGATCTTGAGGATGGTCTTTACCGATATGGTGTAGCAATTGTCAACGAATACGGCTTCAGCCGCAAGGAATACGCTACAATTCTTGTCGGCGACAAGTGCGATATCACCTTCGAACTCACCGATGATGGCGGCGACGGATGGAAAGGCGCCTGCATCAGCGTGACAACTGAAGACGGACAGCGCATAGGTGCTGTAACGATGGAAGAAGGCTCGGCACAGACAGTTGTGATGCCGCTTTTGAAAGGCAACCTCAACTTCATCTGGAACCACGGTTGGTATCATAACTCAGAAGGCTACGACACCGACTATGAGTGCCATTTCATCATCAAGAATAGCGAAGACGAGGTGCTTTACACATCCAGCGATCACGTCGACGGCGTTTTCTTAACCTACAACAACAACTGCCACGGTGCCAACGTGATAGAAGTCGCTGAAAGCAACGTCAACCTCTACCCTAACCCGACCAGCGGAATCCTCAACATCGAGGGTGAGGGTGAGATGACCATCAGCGTGATGAACACGCTTGGCCAGAAGGTTATGGAGATGAATGCGACAGATAAGGCCGTTATCGACATAAAAGGTTGTGAATCAGGTATTTATATGGTGAAAGTTAAGACAGAAAACGGAACGACAACAGAGAAGATTAACGTTATCAAATAATCGTTCCCGACAAATAAAATAGGGGCGCCACGTTGTGGCGCCCCTTCATTTTTTTGTATTAATTCGTAATGAATTAATCAGTGTACTCAGCCAAAATTTCTTTGACTTTGTCTGGTGTCAGACGGCCATAGACCTTGTCGCCAATCATGCAGACTGGAGCAAGACCGCAGGCGCCAACGCAACGGAGGCAGTTCAATGAGAACTTACCGTCCTTTGTTGTGCCACCGACTTCAACGCCGAGTTGACGTTTCAGCTCATCCAAAACCTTTTCTGCACCACGCACGTAGCAAGCTGTACCCAAGCAGACTGAGATCGGGTGACGGCCTTTAGGTGTCATTGTGAAGAACGAATAGAATGAAACGATACCGTAAACTCTTGATACAGGGATATTTAACTCCTTAGCGACGAGTTCCTGAACTTCTGCTGAGAGGTAGCCGTACTCACCTTGTACCTTATGAAGCACGTTGATAACTTCACCACCGTCATTACGGAATGATTTACATACATTCTTAATGAAGTTGATTTTATCTTCTGATAATTTAATAACTGCCATAATATTTAATTTTTAATTTTTCAACAATTATTTTTCGCTAATCTCAACATGTTCTGACTTGTCGAAATAATGAGTGTGCAACAGTTCGTGTGACTTGTGGCCGCATGGTTCACCAAGATACTCTTTGTAGAGCTTCATGACAGATGCGTTCTCGTGTGACTTACGGATCGGTTTGCCGGCGTCTTCACGATAGATAGCTTCTGTACGTTTCTTGATGATTTCGCTGTTGCCATGGTGATATGGCTGACCAGCTCCACCGACGCAACCGCCTGGGCATGCCATGACTTCAATAGCGTGGAACTGCTCTTTGCCTTCGCGCACTCTCTCGAGGAGCTTGCGGGCATTTGCCAGACCGTGAGCGATACCGATGTGGATTGGGGTGCCAGCAAAGTCAACCCAAGCGTCACGGATACCGTCCATACCACGGAGTTCTGTGAAGTCGATCTTCGGCAATGGTTTGCCTGTGAACACTTCGTAAGCTGTACGTGTAGCAGCCTCGATAACACCACCGGTTGCACCGAAGATGACAGCAGCACCTGTTGACTCGCCGAGCGGATCGTCGTAGTCTTCAGATGGCATATCCTTAAGGTCGAGGTTGAACTGCTTGATCAAGCGGGCCAACTCACGTGTTGAAAGGACGTAGTCGATATCCGGGTTACCGTCTTTGTAGAATTCCTTACGTTTGCTCTCGTATTTCTTTGCCAAGCAAGGCATGATAGAAACGACGACGAGGTCTTCTCTCTTGATGCCCATCTTCTCGGCCCAGTAGTTCTTAGCAACAGCGCCGAACATCTGCATAGGTGACTTGGCTGTTGAAGGAACGTCGAGCATATCCGGGAAGTTGTGCTCGAAGAAGTTGACCCAACCTGGGCAGCATGATGTCAAGATAGGGAGACGCACTGATTTGTCGCCTGCCATGAACTTCTTGATACGGCCGAGGAGCTCTGTACCTTCTTCCATGATGGTCAAGTCAGCGGTGAAGTCTGTATCGAACACATAGTCGAAGCCGAGGCGGCGCAATGCTGCTGCCATCTGGCCTGTGACGATTGTACCTGGTTCCATGCCGAACTCTTCGCCGAGGGCGACACGTGTTGCAGGAGCTGTGTTCACGATGACGGTCTTCTTAGGATTGTTGATGGCTGCCATCACGTTACGTGTGTCGTCAACTTCGCTCAAGGCGCCGACTGGGCAAACCTGGACGCACTGACCGCACATGACGCATGGTGAATCCATGAGGTCTTGCTCGAAAGCTGGAGCGACGACGGCGCTAAAGCCACGGTTCACTGCTGACAGAGCACCGACGGTCTGGATGTTGTTACATACGTTTTCGCAGCGGCGGCACATGATACATTTGTCGATGTCGCGAACGATTGAAGGTGACATATCCTTACGGTATGTCGACTGAGCACCCTGGAACGGGATCTCGCGGATACCGAGGTTCTGAGCGAGTTTCTGGAGCTCGCACTGACCTGACTTGGCGCATGTCAAGCAGTCTGTCGGGTGGTCTGAAAGGATCAGCTCGACCACTGTGCGACGTGCGTTGATGACGCGAGCGCTGTGTGTGAGGACCTCCATGCCTTCGACGCAGTCTGTTGCGCAAGCCGGAGCGAGGTTACGACGTGGTTTGCCGTTGAAATCCTTAGTGATCTCGACAACGCAAACACGGCATCCACCTGGTTTGTTCTCAAAGTTCATTCCTGCCAGCTCGAAATAGCAGAGGGTAGGAATATGAATACCGGCCTGACGGGCAGCTTTCAATACTGTTGTGCCTTCTTTGACCTGAATCTGTTTGTTATCAATTGTTACATTAATCATATCTTTCTTCTCCTCTATTTTATTTGACAGAAATAGCATCAAATTTACATCCACTCATACATGCACCGCACTTGATACACTTGGTTGTGTCGATTTCCATTGAAGGAAGCTTATGACCTTCAGCGATGTAGTTAGTCTTCGAGATGGCTTCTGCAGGGCAGTTCTTGGCGCATTTGCCGCAGCCGATACATTTATCCTTGTCGATGACGTAGTTCATGAGTTTCTTGCAGACGCCAGCGCGGCACTTCTTGTCGACGACGTGCTCGACGTATTCATCCCAGAAGTTGTCGAGTGTCGAAAGCACCGGGTTAGGTGATGTCTGACCGAGACCGCACAATGCTGTGTCTTTGATAACAGCTGCGAGGTTGCGGAGCTCCTGGAGGTCGTCCATTGTTCCGTTGCCTTCTGTGATCTTGGTGAGGATTTCGAGCATACGTTTGTTACCGATACGGCATGGTGAGCATTTACCGCAGCTCTCTTCGCATGTGAATTCGAGGTAGAACTTAGCGATAGCAACCATACATGATGTGTCGTCCATGACGACCATACCGCCTGAGCCCATCATTGAGCCAGCTGCCATCAATGAGTCGTAGTCGATAGCTGTGTCGAGGTGTTTCTCTGTCAAGCAGCCGCCTGAAGGACCACCGGTCTGAACGGCTTTGAACTTACGGCCACCCTTGATACCACCACCGATTTCGTAGATGATGTCGCGGAGTGTTGTTCCCATAGGAACCTCGATAAGACCGACGTTGTTGATCTGTCCTGCCAAGGCGAACACCTTTGTACCTTTTGACTTCTCTGAACCGATTGATGCGAACCAGTCGGCACCCTTTGTGATGATGATCGGGATGTTGGCGAATGTCTCAACGTTGTTAACGTTAGATGGCTTTGCCATATAACCTGAAACAGCCGGGAATGGTGGTTTCAAGGTCGGTTCACCACGTTTACCTTCCATTGAGTGGATAAGAGCTGTCTCTTCACCGCAGACGAATGCGCCGGCACCGTAGCGGAGCTCGATATCGAAGTTGAAGCCGCTGCCGAGGATGTCGTCGCCGAGGAGGCCGTATTCACGAGCCTGAGCGATAGCAACCTGCAAACGGTGGATTGCCAATGGGTATTCAGCACGGATGTAAACGAGACCCTTTGTTGCACCGATGGCGTAGCCGCAGATGGCCATAGCCTCGATGATTGAGTTCGGGTCACCTTCCATGATCGAACGGTCCATGAACGCGCCCGGGTCGCCTTCGTCAGCGTTGCAGATGACATATTTCTGGTCGGCCTGGTTCTTTGCGCAGAGACCCCATTTCACACCTGTCGGGAAGCCCGCGCCGCCACGGCCACGGAGACCTGACTTGGTGATTTCGTCGATGACCTGCTGAGGTGTCATCTCACCCAACACCTTTGCGATAGCCTCATAACCACCGCGTGAGATGTATTCGTCGATATCTTCAGGGTTGATGAAACCGCAGTTACGCAAAGCTATACGGAGTTGTTTCTTATAGAAACCCATGTGCTTTGAGTCGGCGACATGCTGTTTGTTTTCCGGATCGAGGTAGAGAAGGTCTGTGACCTTACGACCTTTGATGATGTGCTCGTTGATGATTTTCTCGACATCTTCAGGTTTAACCTGGGTGTAGAATGTGTTGTCAGGAAGCATCTTTACGATAGGGCCCTTCTCGCAGAAGCCGAAGCAGCCTGTTCTGATGACCTGAACTTCATCTTGCAGACCTTTTTCCTTCAGTAATCTTTCAAAGGTTGCAATGATCTCATCACTTGCAGATGCCTTACATCCGGTACCACCGCAGCAAAGCACGTGCGTTTTGATTTTTGTCATATAAAGTCCTCCAATTTAGAATGAATGATTAATCGATTTTCTCATAGTTCACCGGGATGATGCCTTCAACGAGCTCGTTGTTCATGACATACTTCTCGAGAATTTCGTCGGCGCGTTTGTTGTCGACGTGACCGAATACTATAGGATCTTTGCCAGGAACCTTGACCTCGATGGTCGGCTCAGCGTGGCAGTAGCCCATGCAGCCAGTCTGAGTGAAGACGATGCGGAGTTTCAGCTCGTCGGCTTTCTCCATCATGTGTTCCATCACCTGTTTTGCACCGGCGGCGATACCGCAGGTTGCCATAGCGACTTTTACCTGAACCATTGCGTCAGGGTCGTTACTTTTTTCGCGAAGGTCGAGATTTGACTGTAATTTCTCTCTCATTGCCTTCAATTCTGCCAATGATTTTACTTTTGCCATATTTTGTAAAATTATGTTAATGAATGATTTATGAATATTTTTCTAATATTTCAAACCCATTTTATCAATTGGCAAATATACGAATTCTTTTACAACAAAAAAAATTAATAAAAAATTATTTTTTAGGGCAAAAAAGGCATAAAAAAACGCAGAGACGAACTCTGCGTTTTGCTATTGGCTTTTAGCCATTGGCCATTGGCGGACTATTGCCAACAGCCACTAGCCAAGGGCCAAAGTTTATCTCACAACAATCTTCTGACTCCTCACGTCCTCTCCTACCATCCTGAAGATGTAAACGCCCGTAGGCAATGCCTGAATCGTCTGAACACCTTGAATTTCCTGACTATTCACGAAACGGCCAAGCAGGTCGAAAATCTGCAGTGTACCTTCGCCGCAGACAACGATATCGCCACCGTTCTGGTAGGCGAAACTGCTCACTTCATTGTCGAAATTGCCGCTGTAGCTTAAGCGCAGCACAAAACGATCCTGACGGTCGACCGGCGCGCCGATAAAGGTATACTTGCCATCGCGAAGCATATCCACATCCTCTCCCGTGAGCTTATCGATGAGATGCATGTAATTGACGTCAGCACCAGCGATATCGGCACTTAAGGTGAATGTACCGAAGTTGTCGGCCTTGAAGTTGACAGGATACACATCTGTGTCCGAACCTTTCACCACCGCGTAGTCCTTATCTGTCTGTGGGATATAGATAATAGTGCTGTTTTCGTGAATCGTATACTTCGGAAGCTCACTTCTGTCGTCGAAACCGACAATGATGCGGTCGATAACATTATCATCGTTGCTGCTGAGGTTAAGAATAACCATGTCTTCTTCTCTCTTTGATGCATTGTTAAACCTCACGACTTCTCCATCTGTTGCAGCATTGACGAAGATACCTTCCATTGGGCCGACATTACCTGTACCGGCTATGATTTCCGAGCCTGTGGAATTCATTCTGTAATAACTCTTGGCGGTATTGTTTCCGTCGTTGAGAACTATAGTCTTTTCAGCATTAAACGGATTTCCTATCAGGTTCCAGCCCGCCATACGAGGTGCTGGATTGCCACCCGCTTTTGTCAATGTGACACTGTTCGAGCCGCTATAAGGTGTGCCTGAGAAGATAAGTGTGGTTTTGTTGCTGTTGGCGTAAAGGTAACCTTGTGTCTGCTCAAGGCCAAAACCTTCCGTGTGGCTTGCATTCTTATAGTTTTCCCATTCCAACGAAGCGCTTTGGTTGAAACGGTAAAGGTCGAAATCGTTATCCGTCATGTTGGTGACATTATCCGGACTTACACTTGTGTTCAAAGGCGAAGCGATAAGATACCAACCGCCGTGTTCGGTGTAAGCTTCGATATCTTTGGTGAAGAACGGAGCCGGAATGAAGTTCAAAACCACTCGGTTCTGGTTGCTCATCACGTTCTGGCCTTGATATGTGTCGTTTGTCATAACCAGTTTCGTATCGCATATTCCGCACACTTTTTCCGTGGCAGCATCAAACAGGTAAAAACCGATTACATCATTGTTGTTACCCATGATGTTCATATCGACGAAATAGCCCAGATTCTGGTCTGTCCAGTTGGTAAGAGACGTAATGTTGCCGCGGCATTCGTTTCCGCAGAAGGCGCCCACCTCGTAATTACCGCTTCCGACTAATGCATTGCTAAGCTTAATCTGTGCTGTCAAAGCCATGCCGTTGCCCGAATAATCTGCCGATGACAGCGACCAAGGATATTCCGGACCATAGGTAGGAACCACGCCGCTTTCGTTGGCAACAGTTCCACTTAGGGCCACTGTTTCAGAACATTCATTTTCGCTAACTGTTAGAGTACCATTATAATCGCCAATGGCGAGATTACTCTTCATTCGCGCATATACCGTAGCGGTCATAAGATATACAGGAAGTGTCGGCGTATAGTTGGCTTCAGTATCGAGTGTAAAATCATCAACTATGAGTGCTGACTCATCACTACAGTTAAAGTGTCGAATTGCAATATAACCGTTTATACCAGAATAAAAGCTAAGGTCAACCGTATGGCTAGCCCAATCGGTATTCTGCTTCGGTATAGTTGTTTCATACAACAAAGTAAAATCGGATGGATTAGTTCCGGTAGTTGACACATAGATACCAAAATGTTCCTGTGAAAATCCATAATCCTGCGCCTTTGCCCACATAGAGAATGTGCCACCAAGAACAACTTGTGGCGATATCAGCCAGTTATCAGGCATAAGTGCTGCATTATTATAGCTGCTTTCAGACATTAGTGATTGTGTACCGCTATGTCCCACGCTATTACAAATCATCCAATTGTGTCCGTCTCCATCTAGATTATTTGTAGTCCAGTTAAGGAATGTCCCTTCAAAATTCCATGATGTAACAGAGCGTGATTTACCTTTATATTCATATATTGAAAGGCTAGAACTGTATGTGCCATCGGCAGTTTCACTGACTTCAAAGTTTTCAGGAGCAGTAATTGTGAAATAATCGTCATAAGAATTAGTAACAATAATATCTATCGTTTTCGGACTTGAAGGGCCTTCACCAACCGAATAGCTAAAACCATCAAGTGTATTCGGAGATACTATCAACGACTCAGTATTAAGCGAAGTGGTTTTTGTGAATTTAATCTGGTTGTTCGAAAACGGGCTAAAAACATCAACAGCTGTAGGAATTGAGGAAGCGTTCAAATTATTATAGACGGGATTGTCATTATATGCGTAAAGGGATCTTCTGCTTGTATTAGTACTATACACCAGAAATGGTGCCTCTGGGCTAACATATCCTGTTTTGTCAACAACACAAATATTAATATTGCTGGTGCCATCGTATTCAAATGGTGTATTCAACACAATAGTTGTCCAACCCGAAGACGTAAATGTCACATAACCAGAAAACACCTTGTAGCTCGGATCCATTGTTTCCCAATCAGAAGAAGAGGTAAAATGTGTCTTTTTAGTATTTCTTACATAAATATCAATGTTTCTGGTAACAGAATAAGCAGTAGGCACGTTATAAGCTATAGCCGTTAAATACCCATCACTTCCAACTTCTTCAGTCGTATATATCTGCTGTGAGATCGAATAGTTACGGGATGAGAATATCGGCATATATTGACTATTATTGCTACCACTTCCAACTGCAACAGTATTGTTTGTTGTTGTTGCGAAATATGCACTTACTGTGACATCATAATCAGGCATTTTAAACTTGTTGCCGAGCGTCGAAACCGACGTATTCGAGTCACCAGTCTTAAACACATACCATGCTAAAAACAAACAATCAGTATTAGGGATCGCTGTAAGAGTTACAGTTTCGCCGGCCTGTGCTGTGGTTTTATTAGAACTGATGTTGCCGTTAGTAGCTGATGCCAAGGTAATACTATATGTTGCCGATTGTGCGAAAACAACAACGCTAATAAGCGAAAGCACAAACGTTAAAAAAACTTTTTTCATTAGTTATATAGTTATTTCGTTATTCGTTTCAGTTTATTTCGATGAGGCTTTTGAATAGTAAATAAAGCCTTCGCCAGGGTGCAAAGTCGTGACACTTCCTCTCCAACCACCGTAGTTTTGATAATATGTAGAGACACCTCTCTGCGTCTTTATATAGTCGCCATCGGTTGGGGTAAAGCCTTCAAACAACTGATTGATGTTTTTATTAGCAGAACCGACGATACCAAGGTAATTGGCTCCCGGATTAGGAGTATCTGCATGGTCGGTCGGATCCGACGAAACACCCGTCACATTAACTGTGCAGGCGGCATTGGTTTGAACCTTGTACATCTTACCAGCGACAAGAGTAGTAAGATTTCCGCTCCAAGTGTTATTGCTCCTGGTGACATATTTGCCGTCTTTGTCCATAATCTTAACGCCCCTGGTGCCTAATGCATTCTCAAAAGCCGACAAAGTGATATCGGCATTCGGCGACCACCAGTTCCAACCTTCCTCAAATGTATAACTTGGTGTAACACTTTTCGTTAAATAAATATTTCCAAGGTCACTTCTGTTGCCATCTGTAACGGATGTCGAAACAGTCTTGGTGTTGTAACCAATCTTGGTGATGTCAAGAGTCCAACTGCCACCTTTGATAGGACGGTGAAAATCGCCAACTGTGTGCGATGTTACCGACGAACCATATCCATCATGGCTACGAACCGTTACTGTAGCGCCAACGACAGGTTGATTTGTATATGCATCTTTAACCACACCATGAATTCCGTTGAGGCATTGCTCAATATATGCCAACATTGAATTGTGGTTGTAATTCCAGTAATTTGGCAGGGTTGAAGCTGTTGGTGTTTTGTCGTTTGAGCACTCAATAGTAACCTCGCGGCATTGTGCATAATAGTTCATGTAGTCCTGACGACTACCTGTGATAGTATACCATGCGTATCCATTGGTTATACCATTATTTTTATAAGTCATGTAAGAGCTACTTACTTGATGCGTCAAATCAGCATATTGTCGGCTAACATATTGCCACCAACTATCATCCGGATGAGTCGGCTGATATGTATCCCAAGGATAGTTCATCACCTCTGCTCCTCCATGATAATTTGCGCTCATGGTAAAGAGGTATTGCTGAGCTAGATTCATCATCCATTGAGCCTCGTCCTGATATGAACTGGCGCCATCAGGATGTGCACCATCATCGAAGTCCGGGAAATGACGATTTAGGTCAACACTATTGCCGTTTGCTCGTGTTGCACCATTGACAGTGTTATTACCGCCAGCATAAGTGCCATCTGGATTTGTGTTTGGAAATATAAACAAATCAACATTGTTCAATATATTGATAATACGCGAATCGTTGCTGGTACAAAATTCATCAATAAGGCGAAGCATAAGTATCATACCAGTCACTTCGTCACCATGCATAGTCGAAGTGTACAAAAACTTCGGCTTGCCGTTTGGCTGACCATTGTTAAGACGAATACCTAATATGTGACGATGATTACTTGTTGATAATGCACCTAAATCCATTAATGTGCAATTGGCACCATTTGTTACCGAACTCGGAAATCCTTCCATCATTGCAACATATTGGCTGTATGTCGGATAGCTATCCCACTCGTATGTTGAGCGGTTGCCGTCCCACATCTTGGCTTCTTCAAGCATCGAAGGAGGAGTCTGCAACGTAGGCTGATAACCGGCCTCAAGAAGTTTATCGTACTGCTTCTGGTTGGCGTAGCACACCACATTCGTTCCATCGGAGTTATCGACTGAGCAAAGTTTGTTGATTTCCTGTATCTCAGAACGGTTTTGGACTGGCAGTGTGAAGTAATATTCGCCACGATTACGCATCAAATCGCCCAATTCTTTCTGATTTTGGGCAAAAACTGTGCCGCTTACGAGTATAACAAGCGCTAAAACTAACTTCCGTAACATACTGTTAATGAATAGTTTACAAACAAAAAGTATTAAAAATAAAAGTTTTTTAAATTAATCTTGCAAAATTACAAAATTCTTTTGAATTGTCAGCATTTACTGAATAAAAAAAAACGCAGAGCTAGCTCTGCGTTTTGCTATTGGCTTTTAGCCATTGGCCAAAGTTTATCTCACATAGATCTTCTGTGTCATTACATCATCGCCCACCATTCTGAAGATGTAAACACCCATTGGCAGAGCCTGGATGCTCTGGACTCCGTTGACTTCGTAGCTTGTCACATAGCGACCCATCACATCGAACACCTGCAGTGTACCTTCGCCGCATACAACGATGTCTGAACCGTTCTGATAAGCAAAGATATCGCTTTCATTGTCGAAGTAACCGCTGTAGTTCAGGCGGAGGATGAAACGATCCTCGCGGTCGACCGGAGCTGCCACAAACGAATATTCGCCTTCGAGAAGCATATCGACATCCTCGCCTGTAATCTTATCGATGAGATGCATATAATCTACGTTAGCACCTGCGATATCAGCACTTAAGGTATATGTGCCAAAATCTTCAGTTTTGAAGTTGACCGGGAACACATTTGTAGCCGAGCCTTTCACTACTGCATAATCTTTATCAGCTTGTGGAATATAGATAATTGTGCTGTTGTCGCGAAGTGTATATTTTGGTAATGTACCACCTTCATCAAAACGAACAATTACACGATCGATTGTACCATCGTTATTACGGTTAAGTGTCAACAACACCATATCATCACCCTCGGCTCTTTTTAAACTAGGGTTTGTAAATGTTACTGTCTCTTCTCTATTTGCTGCATTATCATCCTCTGGATCGTAATACACAAATATTCCTTCCATTGCATCAATATTTCCGGTACCCGCAATTAGTTCTGAACGACCTACTGGATTCATTCTATAATAACCTCTACCACCAATAGTTTTAGCTGTAGTAAATGAGTTTCCTATCAAATTCCAACCTCTCATTTTTTCATGTGCAACAGTTGCAGCTCTAGACAACTCTACTACACCAGTACTATTATATGGCGCTCCTATGAATGTTAGTGTTACGTCTTGACTATTAGCATACAAATAGCCTGTACCTGGTACGAGATTAAATCCATGATTAGTTGAGCCACCATTAACATCTTCTTTCCAGTTTTTCCATTCCTTACCATTACCAGTACCTGCCTGATCGAAAAAGTATAAATCGTAATTAGCTTCCGTACTGCTTATCATATTTTCAACAACCGTTGGGCTAACAGTTGCCGCCAAAGGTGATGCAATCAAATACCAACCACCATCTTCACTATACTGTGCAATATCGATGGAAAAAGAACTACTAAAAGATAGACAAACTCCATCATCAAAATAATCATATTCCGTGCCCGTCAAAAGAGATACAGGTTCATCGTCTCCATCGACACATGTGAATACGGTATATTCAATATTTTTGTTATGATCATATAGCTTGCAAATTATAGGCTCATTTGGCTCAGTATAAAAAATCGAACTATAATTAGTTGTTGGATATGGATCATCTGGGTATTCTAGTTGCATATAGCCACCACCTCTATAATCCTCACCGACAAAAAAACCGACCTCATATTCATAATAACTGTCTGTCGTTTCTATTAGATTACCATCAATAGCCACTAAGAAATTTACATCTTTATGTGTTTGATAATCATAATGATTGAAATCAGATCCATAATGGTTATTATCCTGAGAATATACTAATGGGTTTAACACAAATAGAGCTATTAATGCCAAAAATGTTCTTTTCATAACTTTCTATAATTATCTTCTATTCTTATTCTATTTTGAAATTTACTTATTTTGCGCTCCTATGGTATTTAAACACCTTATCTTCTAGTGATTGCGACTTATAAATGTAACCTTGTCCTGGTTCGATATTTTTAAGCTGTCCTCTCCATCTTCCACTTCTATATACTGCACCAGCACTTTTTGATTGAACAGCATCGCCCTCAACTGGTTCAAGTTCTGCAAAAGCAGCAGTAATAGATATTTCCTCTGGTAAAGAAAACTCTATCCAGTTGTAGCCATTATGTACTGTTATCTCAATTACATCAGAATCCACTTGAGTAGATGTAAGTGTTATCTCTATATCTGTGCTAACATAAATCATATACATTTGAGTTATATCAAATGACTGAACTCCAGAGCCTCTCCATCGTCCGCTTCTGTAATTTATTCCGCCAGTTTTATTTTGGAGTTTTGCGATTCCATTGGCGCCTAAAGCATCAGCAATGGCACTCTTCAATTGATCAAGCGTAATATCAAGATATGTAGACCACCAATTCCAACCTTGATATAGAGTATATGTCAGTGTCACCATATCTTGCTCAAAGTTCGCAATCAAATCCCTATTGGCTGTTATTACGAATGAATAAGTCTCGTCTGTTGAGACCTCTACATCGTCCTCAGTCCAGTTAACGAATCTGTAACCTTCGTATGCTGCAGCTCTTACAGTAACAGTAGAACCGGCATTGAAAGTTCCAGTACCTCTTACAGCACCGTATTCAATATTATTTGGATTAACTGTAACATTATAATTAGCCATAACCACACCGTGTAGATTAATCTCATCACTGGCACCTCTACCTGATATTCCATGAAGAATTCCATCGTAGTTACCATAGGTAAGGTTATCCTGCATACGCACGTAAACAGTTGCCGATGTTATTGTTACAGGCAAATTAATTGAAATAGCTCCGTCTGTATTGAGTTCAAAATCGTCAAGTTTAACTATAAACTGGTCGGTGCAGTTGTAGTGACGCACTGCAATATATCCTTGTTGTCCTTCGTAAGTTCTGAGGTCAACTGAGCAGTGGTACCATGCAGCGCTTTCCAACACCCAATGTTGCAAAACATGGAAATCTTCCGGATTAGTTCCTGTAGTCGATACAAAAACAGCGAAATAGTCGGCAGGATAATCCACTTTATAAGGTTGTGCCCAAAATGAGAACGAGCCTCCAAGTGTCACCTGTGGTGATATAAGCCAGTTGTCGGGTGTCAAAGCAGTACTTGCAGCATTGGTATATGATCCCGAAACTATCATATCTCTCGATAAGTCATGTCCGTCGGTAATGCTTTCACCTTCAGCCAAATAAACGCCACCGCATTGCGAACCGAGTATCCAATTGTAACCATCACCATCGGCATCTATAGCAGTCCATCCTTCCAAAGAACCTTCAAATCCCCAATTTGTAACAGAACGATTGCCTCTATTGCCTGTCTCATGAGGAATTGTTATTGATGAACTGTAGTAACCGTTTTCCGACAAACTAATCTCATAGTCGACTGGAGCAGAGACAACAAGATCATCATCAAGGTCAATACCGACAATATCAAGACGGTCGACATTCGACGGACCCTGACCTTCAACATAACTGAATGCATCCATCGAACGAGGAGTCAAAGAAATTGACTCAGCGCTACCATAAATATCCATCGTAATATTGATTCGGTCAACGTAAGTTGTTGTCGTTCCAGTGACTCCGTTGCTACCCGTCAACGAGCTCGACATACCTACTGCATTGGTATAGCTCTTTGAGCCATAGGCATATATAGATCTGTTACTTCCAGTGTTGTATTGATAGAATTCCAAATACTCTTTATTAAGGCCGAACCAAGAAGAGTTATAGTCCGTATTACCGGTGTCGTCCACTACACATATATTAATATTATGTATTCCGTCGTATTCAAATGGTCTATCCAAAGTAATGGTAGTCCAATCAGTAATAGTGAAATCAACATCACCCTCAAACATCTTAGTTGTTGCCGGATCCATAACATCCCAATCTTTTGTGCCACTAAAACTGTCTTTGTCGGTGTGACGTATATACACCAACAATTTTCTCGCCGCAGCATCATAATTTGCACCTCTGAATGCAATCTTTGTTATTCTTCCTTTGTTGTTCTGCAATTCTGATGCTGTATAAATCTGCTGCGTCAACGAGTATTGTGCTCCAGTATAGGTTGGCAGATAGTCTCTCTCATTTGTCCCACTACCTATACCTATTTCGCCTTCTTCAACAGTTACGAAAACAGCCATAACGCTAACATCCAATGGCAGCATTTCGAAAGAGTTGTCGTTGTTAATAGTTGCGACTACATCTCTTGGATTACCCGTTCTATAAACATACCATGTCAGCAACATGTAACCTTCTTCAGGTATAGCCTCCAATCCAACCATTTGTCCGGGACATGCCTCGGTGATATCGCCTATAGTATTTACAGTTCCGTGATCAGTCTGGGTAATTGTAATAGTGAAACTACTTCTGAATGAAGCTGTCACAGTAACGTTGTGTTCAGGCATCACAAACTGATTGTTAGTCACTTCAATAATGTTGTTTGTAGCATCCTGCACTCTCCATCCTGCAAAGAAATAATTTCCAGCCACAGTCTTTGAAAGTGTCACCACATCGCCAGCGCAAGCTCTATCCATATCAGCACTGATTGTGCCGCCTGTCGTCTGATTCACAGTGATATCGTAAGCAACTTTCTCAGTAAAAACGGCTGTATATGTAGCGTCGCCTGTTACTGTGATTTCGTATGGGTTGTCGATTGACACGATGTTTCCATCCTTTTCCCATCTTGTGAAGTCGTACAAATGTGTAGGTGTAGCAGTCAAGGTGCGGATACTGCCATCGTAGTAAGTACCGCCGCCAGTTACTGTACCGGCATTTATCGGGTTAACATTAGTTGTGATAGTGTATTGTTCGCCACTACCATAGACCTCGCCGCTCAAGTTTACTGTAGCATTCTTGCTGCCTGAAGTCAGTGTCAAGTCGCCACTGTAAATATCCGGGTCAAGAGCGCCTCTCATACGTGCATAAACTGTAGCTTTTGTAAGGGTTACAGGGAGCTCTGGAACGTATGTAGCCTCTGTATCAAGTGTAAAATCGTCAACATTGAGGTAGAACATGTCGTAAGTGTCGAAGTGACGCACTGCGATATATCCCGTTTGTCCCTCATACATAGTCAAATCAACACTATACTGAATCCAGTCACTCATGGCACGGGTTCCACGTTCTCCTCTACCTCTACCACCTTGAGCGGGTATAGTCCATTCGTTAAGCATAGTGAAACTGTCGGTATCAGTGTTGCTTGTGGTTGACACAAAAATACCGAAGTGTTCTTCTGCCCATGTAGCATCCTGAGCGCAAGCCCAGATTGAGAATGTTCCACCCAAGGTAACCTGTGGTGAAATCAGCCAGTTATCAGGATTCAGTGGTGTACCACTGTTATTACCTGTTTTACGGTAACTCTCAGATGTAAGAGCGTTGCTGCCGCTATGTCCGCTGTTAAAACTTGACATAAGGTTGGTTGAGACCATCCAGTTACGGCCATCACCATCTTTATCAATGGTAGTCCAGTTGAGGAATGATCCTTCGAAGTTCCAGTTGGTAGTTCCACGACCACCCTTGCTGCTTGCTCTAGGAATTGTGAGGCTTTCGCTATATGCACCGTTAGCCGAAGTGCTAACCTCGAAACCTGCAGGAGCTGTCACTGTGATATCGTTATCTAGGTCTGCGCCCAAAACATCTATTATCTTCGCTGCTGACGGGCCCTGCTCATACAAATAGTTGAAATCCGTAATAGCATCAGGATCAACATTCAGCGACTGTGTATGTTTTACAGTTTTAACAAACTTAACCTGGTTGTTAGAGCTCATGCGTGTACCGTTATATCCTTGAATGGTGTTGGAATAACCTACGGTATAAGGGTTGTTGTTGTTACGAACTCTTAAAGTTCTATTTGAGGCTGAGCTGTATGTGTAAAATGTCATCGACGAGTTAGCGGTCGATGCGGTTTTATCCACCACACACAAAATAACATTCTTGGATCCATCATACTCAAACGGTTTGGTGAATGTTATTGTATTCCAACCGGCAACGAATGTATAGTTGTCAGAAAAAACTTTATACACATCACTCATGGTCTCCCAATCAGTGTTAGAAGAGAAAGATGACTTTCTCGTTGGCTTAAGATAGATGTCGATATTTCTTCTGGCTGCATTAGCCGATACATATAAAGACATCTGAGTGATTGTACCAGCCTCACCCATTTCAACTGAGGTATAAATCTGCTCCGTAAGCGTGTATCTATTATTGCTGTTGACAGGAATCTCACCACTTGTGCTTGTTCCACTGCCAATTGAGACTTCAACATTTTCGGTTGTCGCAAAAACACCACTTACAGTAACGTCATAGTTAGGCATTCTGAATGTGTTGGCAACCACTGTCGTCACCGTATTCGGGTCACCTGTCTTGTGAATATACCATGTGACAAATTCGCAGTTAGCGTTAGGCGTAGCTGCGAGTGTGACAATGTTGCCTACGGCAGGAGTTGTTGGGGTTGCAGTAATTGTTCCGTTCTCAACAGTGGCCACTGTCAACCGTTGAGCGAAAGCACTAATGCAAAGCATTGTGCAAAAAAGAATTGCGAATAGTTTTTTCATCGTTTTTCGTCGCGCTCGCGCGCTCGTTTGTTATACAAAAAATTCGGGCGCAAAAATACGAAGAAAATCAATACGTTCGACGAAAAAGTTTCAACAAGTTATAAACAGTATTGGAAACCCGCGCTAGCGCTGCGTTACAGAGAATTCACAACCGCAAAATTTTTGGTTGTAGAAGCCATATTTGTTGATAATTTCGATTCTTCTCTCACTCAAACCACCCCTTCTCCAGTTCTGATTCCAGAAAATTACATCGGAAAATTGGGCTTCTGCAAAACGTCCCGCCTCCTCGATCTGCTCGAGACTTTTCCACCTGCTCGAGGCCAAAGTGGTGGTCAAAACTTTGATGCCATGCTCATGGGCATATCGAGCCGCACGTAACAGCCTGTATTTGAAACACTTAAGACAACGTTTTCCCCTCTCAGGCTCGCCTTCCAGACCAGCCATATCCTGCCGCCAATTTTCATGGTCGTAATCGTCGTCAACAATCTCCAAACCAAGCGACTCGGCATAGCGCGTGCATTCGTTTTTTCTTATCTCATATTCCTCCAAAGGAAAAATATTGGAATTGCTGTAATAGATAACAGGCGTAATGCCATGCTGCGTCAGGCATTCGATGATGGCCGACGAACAAGGCGCACAGCAAGTGTGCAAAAGCACCTTTTTCTCCCCTCCGGGAACCTCTATCTCAAACTTCTTTTTCACGGCCTGAAAGTGATTAAAATGACAGCAATTACTGCTATTACCAGTCCGAGGTAGTTCTTCCAGGTGAGCTTCTCCTTGAAGATAAGCCAACCAACAAGAGCGGTCAGGCTCACCACCCCAATGTTGTATATCGGGAATAACACAACGTTGTCGAAAGTGCGCATCGCATGGTAAACACTGGAGGTTGAGAAGAAATTGATAACGCCCAGACCTATGCCGCCGAGCGCGCTCTTCCACTGCCACTTCGACTTGCCTTTCATCAAATCGTAAACCACAATGATTATGCCGAAAAGCAAGGCAATGAAGTAGATAAAGGCAATCATGAAACCGAGGTCGTCGCCTGTGTTCTGCCGCTCGGTGATTTTCATCAAAATATCGCCAGTACCAGTGCCGAAAAATATGCATACCGGCAACAACCAGCTTTTACTTTGCTTTTCATTGTTTCCGCCACGTCCGCCAATCACCAAAACCAAGGCCACCAAAGCCAAAACAATGCCCAAAGTCGCTACGAAATTCAGCTTCTCGCCAAGCATTATCACACCTGCCAAAATAGGCAAAACCACCGAAATCTTGCTCGACAACGAAGTCACCGTTACACCCGAACGCTGCGTTGAGGCGGTCATCAAAAGATAGGTGAAGATAAACCAGAATCCTGTCAGAATCGACAGTCCGAACCATGGTTCAGCAACCAGCTGCGGCGCGGTGTCCCAATGTTCACAAATCGCGAATCCGGTACCCGAAGCAAACACATAATTCCACATCAGTGCCTGATGGTTATCGAGCTTAAAACGTTCGAAAAGCCGCATGGCCACGAAAACGCCCGTCGAGAATATTATCGCGAGAATCAAAAATATCATAATGCGGCAAAATTACAACTTTTTTCAATTAAAAAATAAATTTTTCAAAATCCTTTGCAATCTCATTATTATTTCGTAAATTTGCAGTCTTATTTGGAT